>CBFGOU010000392.1:0-5019 GCA_965650445.1 uncultured Oxalobacteraceae bacterium
TCCTCGTAGGCCAGGCTCCATGTGTGGCCGACGAACCAGCCGCACGCGCCCATTGCCTTGATATTGCAAAGGAAGGTCGCCGAACGCGCCAGGTCGAAGTCGCGCATCGGTATCAGTTCGTTCAAGTGCAGGATCGTCACGGCCAGCAGAAACAGCGCCAGCGGCGGAACGATGCGGAAAAAGCGGCGGATATAAAAGCCGCGCAGGCTGACCGTCGAGGTCTGCTGCTGTTCCCTGATCATCCCGCGGCAAATCACAAAGCCACTGATGCAAAAGAAAATCAGGACACCATAGGTGCCCAGACAGCCAAGGCGCCACACCAGACGCGGCATGACTTCGGCGAACCATGGGTGGCTATACGAAACCGTGTGACCGATGATCACCAGTGCGACCGCGATCAGGCGCCACGCGTCGATGTGGGGGATGCGCCCGTGCGCGGGGGAGGTTTGCATGTGCTCAGCCATTGACGCTTACCCGCAAAAACGTTTCGAACATCAGCACCGACCACAGCGGCGCGCTGTAATCCTTGGTGCCGGCTTCGTGCTGCTCGACCATGTGGCGCAGGAAGCGCTCGTTGAAAATGCCGGTTTCGAGCAGCTGCGGCGACAGCGCCGCGGCGCGCACCTTGTCGCGCAGCGGACCGCGCAGCCAGGCCGCCAGCGGAATCGAAAAGCCCTTCTTGGCGCGGTACAGCACATCGTTCGACAGATACGGTTCAAGCGACTTCTTGAAGATGTACTTGCCTTCGCCGCCGTGCAGCTTGACGTTCGGGTCCAGGCTGGAGGCCCATTCCACAAAAGTATGGTCCAGCAGCGGCACCCGCACCTCTAACGAATGGGCCATGCTGGCGCGGTCCACCTTGGTCAGGATGTCGCCCGGCAGCCAGGTCTTGAAGTCGACGTACTGGATCAGCGAGAGCGGATCGTCGGTGGGCGAATTGGCGGCGTGCCCGCGGAATACTTCAATCGCGCTGTAGCCCTGCAGTTCGCGCTTGAAGCCGTCCGAGAACAGCTGGGCGCGCACCCGGTCGGGCATGATCGACACGCCGTGGAAGTAGCCCTCGACGGTGTCGCGCGCCAGCGCTTCGAAGGTGGTCTTGGCGCGGAACATGCGCGGCGCCCAGTCGGCCTTGGGATACAGCCTGCCGAGCGTGCCGAAGACCGGGCGGCGCAGGCCGAGCGGCAGCTTGTCGCGCACGCGCTGCTCGGCCATCGCATAGCGGTAGCGCCGGTAGCCGGCGAAGCTTTCATCGCCGCCGTCGCCCGACAGCGCCACCGTCACGCGCTGGCGCGCCAGCTGGCACACGCGGTAGGTCGGGATGGCCGAACTGTCGGCGAACGGTTCGTCGTACAGGTGCGCCAGGGTGTCGATCAGGCCGTAGTCGTCCTTGCTGACGGTCTGCGCGTGGTGGGTGCTCTGGTAGCGCTGCGCGACTTCGTTGGCGTACTTCGATTCGTCGAATTCGGGGTCGTCGAAGCCGATCGAGCAGGTGTTGACCGCCTCCTTGTCCTGCTGGGCCATCATGGCCACCACGGCGCTCGAATCGACGCCCCCGGACAGGAAGGCGCCCAGCGGCACGTCGGCCACCATCTGGCTTTGCACGGTCTCGCGCAGACGCTCGATCAGTTCGGCCTCGATCTCGCGCTCGGGCCGCGCCGGCGCCAGCTTGAACGGCACGTCCCAGTACTTCTCCGGCACCACGCGGCTGTCGCCCACTTTCAGCGTGATGCGAAAGCCCGGGCTGAGTTTATAGGCGTTGTTGAAGATGGTTTTCGGCTCGGGCACGTAGCCGTAGGCGAAGTAGTCCTCGACCGCGCGCACATTGAGTTTGCGCGACAGCTCGGGGAAGGTCATGATGGACTTGAGCTCGGAGCCGAACACGAACAGGCCGTTGGGCAGCAGCGAATAAAACATCGGCTTGACGCCGACATGGTCGCGCGCCAGGAACATGGTCTGCCGCTTGCGGTCCCAAATGGCGAAGGCGAACATGCCGCGCAGCCGGTGCACGCAGTCGGCGCCCCAGGCCTGGTAGGCGTGCAGCACCACTTCGGAATCGGACTTGGTGCGGAATTCGTAGCCCAGGTTGAGCAGTTCGGTGCGCAGTTCGCGGTAGTTGTACACCTCGCCGTTGTAGACCATGACGACATCGCGCGCGCCGTTGAAGATCGGCTGCTGGCCGCTGGCCAGGTCGATCACCGACAGCCGCCGGTGGCCCATGCCCAGCGCGGTTTCGGTGTACAGCTCGCCCTCGTCGGGGCCGCGGTGGAACTGGCTTTCGTTCATGCGGCCCAGTGCCTGGCGGTCGATTTCCCGGTTGCCGTGGGTATCAAAGATGCCGACTATTCCGCACATGTTCTGTTCATTCCTGGGTTACGGGGGAGGGAGACAAGGGTTTCTGGCGCAGCTTGCGGCTGCACAGCGTGTCGTACAGGCTCGTATAGGCCGACAGCATGGCGGCCATGCTGTATTTGTGTTCGATGCGCGCGCGCGCGGCCTCGGCGTGGCGCGCCGCCAGTGCCGGGTCCTGTACGTAGCGTGCCAGGGCGCCGGCCAGCGCTTCGGTGTCGACCGGCACCAGGGTGCCCTGTTCGCCGTCGCCGACCACTTCCGGAATGCCGCCCACGTTCGAGGCCACCACCGGCAGGCCGCAAGCCATCGCTTCGAGCAGCGACACCGGCGTGCCTTCGGCCAGCGAGGGCAGGGTGAAGATGTCGAAGCTGTGCAGCAGGTCGGCCACGTCGGCGCGTGCGCCGGGCAGCCAGATGACGTCGTTCAGGCCGGCCTCGGCCACCTGGGCCTTGAGGGCCGGCAGCAGCGGGCCGTCGCCCAGGATCGACAGGCGCAGGCGCTCACGCTGTTCGGGCAGGCGTGCGCGCAGCAGTTCGAAGGCTTGCACCAGGCCGCGGTGGTTCTTGATGTCCTGGATGCGCGCCACGGTGCCGATCACGATGTGCTCTTTACGCCAGGGCGAGGCGGTGCGTGCGCCGGACCACGCGGCGAAGCGCTCGGTGTCGACGCCGTTCTTGATCAGGAGCGACTTGGCGGCAGGGATGCCGACCACCTCGCCCAGCCAGCGGTGCAGGTCGTCCGACACCGGCACATAGCGGTCGATGAAGGGGGCCAGGCGGCGGCGCAGGAAGTTGTGCTTGGGGTTCAGGCCATGCGGGTCGCTGGCGTCGCGGCCATGCTCGGCGTGCACGCGCACCGGCACACCGGCGCAGGCGGCCGTGAAGCAGTACTCCATCGCCGCCAGGTTGTAGGTGTGCAGGATGGCCGGACGCAGGCGCCGCATCAGCTTCCAGAAGTCGGCGTGGATGCGCAGGCTGTTCCCGGGCGGCTTGTTCAGCGCGTACAGCTCCACACCCGGCTGGGTGATCTTGCTGGCGAAGTCGCTGTAGGTGGTCAGGCAGACCAGCGCATGCCGGTACTTCTCGGCCGGCATGCGGTTGATGCACTCGACCAGCAGCGTTTCCAGGCCGCCGACGTCGAGCGCATAGGTCAGGTGCACGACCAGGGGACGGGTGTCCATGCCGGTTCTACCTCCCATGCGCGCGCTGCAGCGCCGCTTCGACCGCGCCGCCCTGGCTGGCCAGGAAGGCGCGCAAGGCGGCGCGCGCTTCGTCGGGGTGGTCGCCGTAGGGCGCCGACAGCATGACGGCGGCGCCGTCGTCGCCGCGGAACAGCAGCTTGGCGCGGGCCTGGATCAATTTGCCGCCCATATTGCTGACCGTATGGGTGCCGTCGATCCAGTACCAGTACCACACCAGGAAGGGGCCGGTCGGACCCTGCATGCGCGCTTCGCGCACCAGCAAGGGCTTGCCGCCCAGCTGCTCGGCCAGGGTGGTGGAGCCGGTTTCGTGGTAAGCGGCGTCGCCTTCCTCGGCCATGGTGTTGACGGAGCTGATCAGGGCTTTGGTGGTGGCCTGGTTGCGGTAGAACAGCATGGTCAGCCCGACCTTGTTCGACGAGGCCGGGTCCTGGTAGACGCCGTTGAAGGCGGCGTCGCTCTTCATGTAGTACGGGGTCCAGCTGTTGAAGGCAGGGGCCTGCCGCCAGCTCAACGCGCCTGGCGCGAGCTGCACCGGAGCGCTGTTGTAGTTGGCCTTGTCGTTATACAGCGCAAAGGCCGGCCACAGCGCGCCCAATGCGAGGCAGGCGGCGACGATGGCGCCCAGCGGCGCCGGCGCGCCGCCCGTCGGTGCGCTCACCGGCGCTGCCGGCAAGTGGTCTTCGCGCCAGTAGCTGCCGACCCAGAACATCAGGAACATCACGATGCCGAAGAATACCCAGCCGTAGACCAGGTGGTCGACGCCGGTGGCCAGTGCCATATTGCTGGTGTGGCCGATCATGACGATCATGTAGGCGCGCAGGCCGTTGGCGATGATCGGCACCACCACCGCCAGGGCGATGAACACCAGCCGGCGGCTCAGCGAGCGGTAGCTCAGGTAGGCGTACAGGCAGCCGATGGTGACCGAGGAAATCAGGTAGCGCACGCCGCTGCAGGCGGTGACGACCGACCAGCTGCCGGTGGGGATTTCGAAGCGGGTGCCGTTGCGCAGCACCGGGATGCCGGTCAGCTGCAGCGCACCCACGGTGAAATTGGCGGTAAATTCGATCAGCGGGGCGATGAAGATGTCGCCGAACGGTACCGCAAAGAGCAGGAACAGCAGCGGGAAGGTGAGCGAGAAGGCCAGCCGCTTGCCCAGCACCGCCAGGGCGATCAGCGGGAACATGGCCGCGAAAGCGTACTGGGTGACGAACTGCACCCCGCCGATGCGGCCGGCCAGCCAGGCCAGGCCGACCAGCGCCAGCGGCACCAGCGCGGGCCAGTACGGCCGCGGCGGATACAGGGCGAAGTTCTCGCGCCGGCGCCACACCAGCCAGGCCGAGATCGGCGCGATCACGTAGCCGTGCGCGAAGGTTTCGCTGCTGTTCCAGATCGAGACGATCGAGGCGGCGGTGGCGAAGTACAGGGCCAGCGGGGCCAGCATGGCCAGCGCGATCAGGGCCCAGGTGGCC
>CBFGOU010000393.1:0-5017 GCA_965650445.1 uncultured Oxalobacteraceae bacterium
AAGGGTCGTGGCGATCGTATCTCGAAACAATCCTGTCACATCTACGTGACTGTCGGCAACTAAGGGGTCACGATGGGACAGAAGATTCATCCAACAGGCTTCCGCCTGGCAGTAACCCGTAACTGGGCTTCGCGTTGGTATGCGGGCAATGGCAACTTTGCCGAGATGCTCAACGAAGACCTGAAGGCACGTGCGTTCCTGAAAAAGAAACTGAAGAACGCTTCGGTTGGCCGCATCGTCATCGAGCGTCCTGCCAAGAATGCGCGCTTCACCATTTACAGCTCGCGTCCTGGCGTCGTGATCGGCAAGAAAGGCGAAGACATCGAAGTACTGAAGTCCTCGCTGACCAAGATCATGGGCGTACCGGTCCACGTGAACATCGAAGAAATCCGCAAGCCGGAAATCGATTCGCAGCTGATCGCCGATTCGATCTCGCAGCAGCTGGAAAAGCGCATCATGTTCCGCCGCGCCATGAAGCGTGCGATGCAGAACGCCATGCGCCTGGGTGCCCTGGGCATCAAGATCCAGTCGTCGGGCCGCCTGAACGGCATCGAAATCGCCCGTACCGAGTGGTACCGCGAAGGCCGCGTGCCTCTGCACACCCTGCGCGCCGATATCGACTACGGTACCAGCGAAGCGTCGACCACCTACGGCATCATCGGTGTCAAGGTCTGGGTCTACAAGGGTGACCGCTCGCCAACCGGCGAAGCGCCAGTGATCGACACCCCGGCCGACGAAAAGAAAAGCCGCGGTCCGCGTCGTGAAGATGGCAAGCCAGCTGGCCGCCCACGTCCAGCCGGTGCTGGCCGTGTCCGCGCCGCTGCTGCGAAGCCAGCTGAGAAAGCAGGAGAATAAGCATGCTGCAACCATCACGCAGGAAGTATCGTAAAGAGCAGAAAGGCCGTAACACCGGCATTTCGCACACCCGCGGCACCGCGGTTTCGTTCGGTGAATTCGGTCTGAAGGCAGTTGCCCGCGGCCGTATCACGGCACGCCAGATCGAAGCGGCACGTCGTGCCATGACCCGTCACATCAAACGTGGCGGCCGGATCTGGATCCGTATCTTCCCGGACAAGCCGATTTCGAACAAGCCGGCTGAAGTTCGTATGGGTAACGGTAAAGGTAACCCGGAGTACTACGTCGCTGAAATCCAGCCTGGCAAAGTACTGTACGAAATGGATGGCGTCGCAGAAGAACTGGCGCGCGAAGCATTCCGCCTGGCTGCCGCCAAACTGCCACTGGCCACGACTTTCGTCGTGCGTCAAGTTGGCCAATAATAGGAGTTGTAAATGAAAGCATCAGAACTCCGCGGCAAAGACCAGGCAGCTCTGCAGAAAGAGTTGAATGAGTTGTTGAAGGCCCAGTTCGGCCTGCGCATGCAAATCGCTACGCAGCAGCTGAGCAACACTTCCCAACTCAAGAAGGTGCGCCGCGATATCGCGCGTGTGAAAACTGTGATGAACTCGAAGGAAGCCCAATGAACGACACCACGAAAGTAGCGCTGAAGCGCACCTTGGTCGGTAAAGTGGTCTCCGACAAGATGGACAAGACGGTTACCGTCCTGATCGAGCGTCACGTCAAGCACCCGCTGTACGGCAAGATCATCATGCGTTCGAACAAGTATCACGCGCATGACGAAAGCAATACCGTCAAGACCGGTGACACGGTCGAGATCCAGGAAGGTCGTCCGATTTCGAAGACCAAGGCCTGGACGGTGACCCGCGTTGTGCAAGCTGCGCAGGTTGTCTAAGCAATAGCAGTAGTAGCAAGCACTGTCGCTTCGGCACACGCGGGAGCGATGGTGTACAAATAATTCTTGCGGGCCCGCCAGTATTCTGCGATACTAGCGGGCTTCGTTCATGTAACGCCGCATTATTAGTCACCCCGGTGGCTGCGGCCGAGAAACGAAAGTTTTTTGGTAAGTCCATCACCCAATCGCCGTGCCAGCAGGCGCGGTTGGCGGGACCAAGACTGACCGCAGGCCCACATTGTGGGGATTCTTCGGCTTAAGTTGGGAAAGAGAACACTATGATTCAAACTGAAAGCCGGCTCGAAGTGGCCGACAACACCGGTGCCAAGGAAGTTATGTGCATCAAGGTGTTGGGTGGTTCCAAGCGCCGTTATGCAGGCATTGGCGATGTGATCAAGGTAACCGTCAAGGTTGCTGCGCCACGCGGCCGTGTCAAAAAAGGTGAAATTTATAACGCCGTGGTTGTGCGTACCGCCAAAGGTGTGCGCCGCCAGGATGGCTCGCTGGTGAAGTTCGACGGCAATGCCGCCGTGCTGCTCAACGCCAAGCTCGAGCCGATCGGTACCCGTATTTTTGGACCAGTCACGCGCGAACTGCGTACTGAGAAGTTCATGAAGATCGTGTCCCTGGCACCTGAAGTTCTGTAAGGAGTCGTAATGGATAAGATTCGTAAAAACGACGAAGTCATCGTTCTGACCGGCAAAGACAAGGGCAAGCGCGGCGTGGTGCAACAGCGTGTCGACGCTGAGCACGTCGTGGTTGAAGGCGTCAACGTCGCTAAAAAAGCGACCAAGCCTAACCCAATGACCGGCGTAACTGGTGGTATCGTCGATAAGACTATGCCGATTCACGTGTCCAACGTTGCATTGTTCAATGCAGCGACTGGCAAGGCAGACCGCGTGGGCTTCAAAGACGTAGACGGCAAGAAAGTCCGCGTTTTCAAGTCTTCCGGCGAAGTAGTGAAGGTTTAATCATGGCCCGTCTCCAACAATTCTACAAAGACAAGGTCGTTGCTGACCTGGTAGCCAAGTTCGGCTACAAATCGGCAATGGAAGTGCCGCGCCTGACCAAGATCACCCTGAACATGGGTGTGGGTGAAGCGATCGCCGACAAGAAGGTTCTCGAGCACGCTGTCAGCGACCTGACCAAGATCGCCGGCCAGAAGCCGGTGACCACCAAGTCGCGCAAGGCAATCGCCGGTTTCAAGATTCGTGAAGGCTACCCGATCGGTACGATGGTGACCCTGCGCGGCGCCCGTATGTACGAGTTCCTGGACCGCTTCATCACCGTGGCCCTGCCGCGCGTGCGTGACTTCCGCGGTGTCAATGGCAAATCGTTCGATGGCCGTGGCAACTACAACATCGGCGTCAAGGAACAGATCATTTTCCCTGAGATCGAGTACGACAAGATCGACGCGTTGCGCGGTATGAACATCAGCATCACCACGACCGCCAAGACCGACGACGAAGCGAAAGCTCTGCTCGCCGCCTTCAAATTCCCGTTCAGAAACTGAGATCATGGCAAAACTAGCACTGATTAACCGCGAACAGAAGCGTGCAGACCTGGTGGAGAAATTCGCCGCGAAGCGTGCCGCTCTGAAAGCCATCATCGACGACCAGTCCAAATCGGAAGAAGAGCGTTATGAAGCCCGTCTGAAGTTGCAGGCTCTGCCGCGCAACTCGGCCCCGACCCGCCAGCGTAACCGCTGCGCCGTCACCGGCCGTCCACGTGGCACATTCCGTAAATTCGGTCTGGCCCGTATCAAGCTCCGTGAATTTGCCATGCGTGGCGAGATTCCGGGTATGACTAAAGCAAGCTGGTAATAGGAGAATATGCAATGAGTATGAGCGATCCTATCGCCGATATGCTGACCCGCATTCGCAACGCACAAGGTGTACAGAAGACGACCGTGGCCATGCCATCGTCGAAAGTCAAAGTAGCGATTGCCAACGTCCTCAAGGACGAGGGTTACATTGAAGATTTCGCTGTGACCGCTGAAGGCGGCAAAGCGGAACTGAAGATCGGTTTGAAGTATTACGTTGGCCGTCCAGTCATCGAGCGCCTTGAGCGCGTGTCCCGTCCGGGCCTGCGCGTCTACAAGGGCAAAGATGAAATCCCTACCGTGATGAATGGCTTGGGCGTGGCGATCGTGTCGACCCCGCAAGGCGTCATGACGGACCGCAAAGCGCGCGCCACCGGTGTCGGCGGCGAAGTTATTTGCTACGTGGCTTAAGGAGTAGACGATGTCTCGAGTAGCTAAAATGCCAATCGCCGTCCCAACCGGCGCCGAAGTGGCGATCACCGCGGCGGCGATCACGGTCAAGGGCCCGCTGGGCTCGATGACCCAGGCGCTGAACGGCCTGGTCAAAGTAGAAAACAATAACGGCACCCTGTCGTTCGACGTCGTCGACGAGAGCCGCGAATCGAACGCCATGTCCGGCACCCTGCGTGCACTGGTCAACAACATGGTGGTCGGCGTAACCAAAGGCTTCGAGAAGAAGCTGTCCCTGGTGGGCGTGGGCTACAAAGCCCAGGCCGCCGGCGACAAGCTGAACCTGTCGCTGGGTTTCTCGCACCCTGTCGTTCACGCTATGCCAGCCGGCGTCACCGTGGCCACCCCAACCCCGACCGAGATCATCATCAAGGGTATCGATCGTCAAAAGGTTGGCCAGGTTGCCGCTGAAGTGCGTGCTTACCGCGCTCCCGAGCCTTACAAGGGCAAGGGCGTCCGCTATGTGGACGAAGTGGTGAAGCTTAAAGAAACCAAGAAGAAATAATAGGGCTGACCATGGACAAGAAAGAATCACGTCTGCGTCGTGGACGCCAGACCCGCATCAAGATTGCGGAGCTGAAAGTAAATCGCCTGTCGGTACATCGTACCAACCTGCACATTTACGCCAACCTGATCAGCCCGGACGCCAAGGTGCTGGTATCGGCCTCGACCGCCGAAGCCGAAGTGCGCGCCGAACTGGCAGGCAAATCGGGCAAGGGTGGCAATGCCGCCGCCGCTGCCCTGATCGGCAAGCGCGTCGCCGAAAAGGCACTGAAAGCAGGGATTACCGAAGTTGCGTTCGACCGCTCCGGTTTCCGTTACCACGGCCGTGTGAAGGCGCTGGCAGAAGCCGCGCGCGAAGCCGGTCTGAAGTTCTAAGGAAGAATCGTCATGGCAAAAATGCAAGCGAAAATGCAAAGCGACAAGCCGGATGATGGCATGCGCGAAAAAATGATCGCGATCAACCGCGTGACCAAAGTGGTCAAGGGTGGTCG
>CBFGOU010000394.1:0-5012 GCA_965650445.1 uncultured Oxalobacteraceae bacterium
CGCGTAAAAGCCCGGCTGCTGCACCAGCTTGAGCGTGGCCATGCCGGCCGCCACCGCCACCGGATTACCCGACAGGGTGCCGGCCTGGTAGACCGCACCCAGCGGCGCCATATTGTGCATCAGGTCCGCGCGCCCGCCGAAGGCGGCCACCGGCATGCCGCCGCCGATCACCTTGCCCAGCGCGGTCAGGTCGGGCTGGATGTCGTACAGTTCCTGGGCGCCGCCCAGGCCGACCCGGAAGCCGCACATGACTTCATCGAAGATCAGGATGGCGCCGTGCCTGGTGCACAGCTCGCGCAGGGCGCGCAGGAATTCCGGCGTGGCCTTGACCAGGTTCATATTGCCCGCCACCGGCTCGACGATCACGCAGGCGATGGTGTCGCCCATGCTGTCGAAAGCGTCCTCGACCTGGGCCACGTTGTTATAGTCGAGCACCAGGGTGTGCTTGATGAAGTCTTCCGGCACCCCGGCCGAGGTGGGATTGCCGAAGGTGAGCAGGCCGCTGCCGGCCTTGACCAGCAGCGAATCGGCGTGGCCGTGGTAGCAGCCTTCGAACTTGACGATCTTGTCGCGCCCGGTGGCGCCGCGCGCCAGGCGCAGCGCGCTCATGGTCGCTTCGGTCCCGGACGACACCAGCCGCACCTGTTCGATCGAGGGCACGAGCCGGCAGATTTCCTCGGCCATCAGGATCTCGCCTTCGGTCGGCGCGCCGAACGACAGGCCGCGCGTGGCGGCGTCCTGCACCGCCTTGACCACTTCCGGGTGGGCATGGCCGACGATGGCCGGACCCCAGGACCCGATGTAGTCGATATAGCGCTTGCCGTCGGCGTCCCAGAAGTACGGGCCTTCGGCGCGCGTGATGAAGCGCGGCGTGCCGCCCACCGAGCGGAACGCCCGCACCGGCGAGTTGACGCCACCGGGCGTGGTTTTCTGGGCGCGCGCGAACAGTTCGCCGTTGCGCGTGGTGTCGTGGATTTCCGGGTTGTGGATCGTGCTCATGGTGTGTTCGATTCCTGAAGGCTGTAGCCGTGAAATTTGTTGGGCACCAGTTTGCCCATGCCGATGCGCTGCGCATGGACCAGCGCGCCGTGGGTATATTCCTGCGCCGCGGCGATGGCCTCTTCGACACCGAGCCCGCGCGCCATCAGGGCCGCCAGTGCCGCCGACAGGGTGCTGCCGGCGCCGGCAAACGGTCCGGGCAGGTGCTGCCATTCGAATTCGGCCACCAGGCCGGCGTCGTTGTAGAGCGCATTGCAGAGCGCCTGGCCACCCTTGCGCGTGCCCTGGCATTTGACCAGCACGAATTCGCAGCCGGCGTCGGTCAGTTCCTCCACATCGGCGGCCGTCATGTCGCCGCCGCCGTCGCGCCAGGTCTCGGCCATGCGCGCCAGTTCCACCTGCGACAGCAGCAGCACGGTCGCCTGCGGCGCCAGGATCTGGCGGATCGCCATGAGCATGTCGTCGTCCAGCAGGCCGGAGTCGGGCAGGGCGGACAGGTAGGGATCGAGGATGAGCGGCACGTCCGGATAGTCGGAGACGATTTCGGCCACCGCGGTGGCCTGTTCGATGCTGGTCAGCGCGCCGATCTTGATGGCGGCCACGCGCATGTCTTCGAGCAGCACGCGGCCCTGGTCGGCCACCAGGTCGGCGTCGACCTCCTGGCTGTCCTCGACGCGCGCGGTGTCGGCGATCAGCAGCCCGGTGACCACCGACACGCCCTGGCAGCCCAGCGCCGCGAAAGTGGCGAGGTCGGCCTGGATGCCGGTTGCCCCGACCGGATCGGCGACACCGAAGGTCAGGATGAGGGGAGTTGGTTGGTTTTGCACGGCGGGTAGATTAAGATACTGGGTTGCCTGACACCGCATTTTACTAGATAGAAGGAAGCCCAACGTGAGTAGTAGTGAAACCAGCAATACCGCCCCGTTCCAGACCTGGATGTGCCTGATCTGCGGCTGGGTGTACGACGAAGCGGCCGGCGCGCTTGAGGAGGGCCTCGCGCCCGGCACCCGCTGGGCCGACGTCCCCATGAACTGGACCTGTCCGGAGTGCGGCGCACGCAAGGACGATTTCGAGATGACAGCTATATAACAGGAGATGGCAGCAAGTTAATCAAATGCGGCCATTTGTTGACAGGTGTTGATTCACTGCAACATTCTTCGCACAAGGGCTTTGCCCTATGCTATCGTGGCGGTTCATGCTGAGTGAACTCTGAATATGACCACATCGCCGCAACCGACAGGCTTGAAGATCATGGTGATCGACGACAGCAGCACGATTCGTCGGTCCGCCGAGATTTTCCTTACCCAGGCAGGCTACCAGGTGGTGCTGGCGGAGGACGGCTTCGACGCCCTCGCCAAGATCAACGATCACCATCCCGCGCTGGTATTTTGCGACATCCTGATGCCGCGCCTGGACGGCTACCAGACCTGCGCGCTGATCAAGAAGAGCGCGCGGTTCCACACCACCCCGGTACTGATGCTGTCGTCCAAGGACGGTCTGTTCGACCGTGCCCGCGGCGCCATGGTCGGTTCCTCCGCCTACCTTACCAAACCGTTTTCGAAAGACAGTCTGCTCGCCGCTGTGCGCGAGCATACGGCCGACGCGGTGTCGAAATAACAGGAGCGCCTCGTGGCCATTCATAAAATTCTGATCGTCGACGACTCGCCTACCGAGCGTTACTACCTGACCGACATCCTGGTCAAGAACGGCTTTGCCGTCACCACTGCCGACAACGGCGAGGAAGCGCTGGCGCGCATCAAGGCCGACAAGCCGGAGCTGATCCTGATGGACGTGGTCATGCCCGGCGCGAACGGCTTCCAGGTCACCCGCGCGATCGCGCGCGACCCCGAGCTGGCCAATGTCCCGATCATCATCTGCAGCAGCAAGAACCAGGAAACCGACCGCATTTGGGGCCTGCGCCAGGGCGCGCGCGACTACCTTGTCAAGCCGGTCGACCCGCAGCAGCTGCTCGACAAGATCGCCACGCTCGGCGCGGCATGAGCATGAGCGGCGCCGACGTCAAGGACCGCCAGGGCGCGCACAGCGACGCCGCCGGGCGCCGCACCCGTCTGCGCCAGTATCAGGTGCAGCTGCTCGAACGCATGCAGGCGGCCCGCAACAACAGCGCCGCGCGCATCAATCACCTGGGCGTGCAGATCGGCGCCGAACGCATTTTGCTGGACCTGACCCAGGCCGGCGAGATCGTACCGGTGGCGCCGGTCACCTCGGTGCCGCTGACGCAGCCCTGGTATCTGGGCCTGGCCAATATCCGCGGCAACCTGGTTGGCGTGATCGACCTGGCGCGCTATCTGCGCGCAGGCGAAACTGTGATCGGCCCGGACAGCCGCATCGTCACCTTCGCCAGCGCGCTCGGTTTCAATTGCGGCCTGCTGGTATCGAAGGTGTACGGCCTGCGCCACGCGGGCGACATGCAGCAGCATGGCGACCACCTGCGCGACGCCGATGCCAACGAGTGGGATCTGCTCGACCTGGCGGCGCTGGCGCGCGACCCGCGCTTCCTGCAGATCGGCTTTTAGGCCTGCGGCGCAGGTTCACGATTCAAAAGACCACGCCGCGAAGTAGCAAGCGATAAGTGGTCGTCCATTTTAGACTGGGAGCTGTGATGGGATTTGCTTGGAAGACTACAATGGGTTTTGCCCCGAAGGGCGGCGCACCCGACACCGAGTTCGGACCTGAACTGGCGGTGGCGCCCGCGCCCGCGCTGGTGAAGCCATCGGCGGCCGAGACCCCCAGCACCCCCGCCGCCGACGATAGCGGCGAAGCGCTGCACCTTGGCGCCATCATGCGCGGCAAACGCGCGGCGGCCGTGGCCGAGGACGACGAGCCCATCCGCCTTCCGCTGATCGGCCACCTGTCGCTGCCGCGCCAGCTGCGGATTTTGCTGGTGGTGTTCGGCGCCGGCATCGTACTGACCATCCTCGCGCTGTGGCGCAATTCGGTGGCCGGCGCCGACGCCTCGGCCCAGAC
Organism: uncultured Oxalobacteraceae bacterium; assembly: GCA_965650445.1. GTDB lineage: Bacteria > Pseudomonadota > Gammaproteobacteria > Burkholderiales > Burkholderiaceae_D > Telluria_A. The sequence goes on from CBFGOU010000394.1 coordinate 3,988, forward strand.
CCAGCTGGCCAGTGACGCGCTGATGCACTCGCAGCGGATCGGCAAGGCGGCGCCGAATGCGATCCAGGGCAGCCCGGAAGCCTTCGCCCAGCTGCAGGACAGCCGCACCCAGCTCAATGTCGACCTGAACCTGCTGCAGCGCGGCGGCACCTTCGCCGGCGCCGCCCTCCCGGCGCCGCCAGCCCGTTTGGGCAAGGCCCTGGCCGCCCCCCGCGCCAAGTGGGTCGGCGCCGCCCACGCCGCCCACGCCCTGCTGAAGATGAAGCCCGGACTGATCGGCTTCCAGAAGACCCTCAAGCAGCTCGACACGCTCTCGCCGCACCTGCTGATCCTGACCGAGGAACTGTCGGCGCAGAAGCTGGCGCGCGGCGGCTCGGCGCGCGAACTGGCCGCCATCGGCCGCATGATGATGCTGACCCAGCGCCTGTCGCGCAGTGCCAGCGAGTTTCTGACCTCGGGCGGCATCCGCGCCGAAACCGGGTTCCAGCTCGGCCGCGACACCACCACCTTCCGCACCACCGTGGACGGCTTCCTCAACGGCAGCGAGGCGCTCGGCCTGCCGGCCACCCGCGACGCCGACCTGCGCGCCAAGCTGACCGACATCAAGGCCAAGTTCGACGTGTACCAGAAGCTGGTCTCGTCGGTGCTGGAAAACCTGCCCAAGTTCACCTCCGCGAAAGGCGCGGAGCAGTCGATTTTCTATGAAAACGAAGAGATCAAGAGCCTGCTGACCGGGGTGCAGGATGGCTTTCGCCGTGCCCAGGATTCCACCGCCGGCTGGTTCTGGGTGATGATCGCCGCCTCGGTATTCACCCTGGCCACCGCGCTCAGTATCAGCCGCGTGATGCTGCAGGACTCGCGCAACCGCGCCCGCGGTGCCGACACCCGCCGCCAGGAAGCGGAAGCCATGCGTCTGCTGGCGCAGGCCAAGGAAGAGGAAGCCAAGGCCACCAACGACCAGAACCAGGCCGCGATTTTGCGCCTGATGAACGAACTGCAGGAAGTGGCGGACGGCGACTTGACGG
>CBFGOU010000395.1:0-5004 GCA_965650445.1 uncultured Oxalobacteraceae bacterium
CCGGACCAGGCGCAGGAGGTGCATGGGATGATCCGCGGGAAGCTCGCGGCGCTGCGGAGCCGGCGCGGCCACCGTCTCGCGTTCGACGCGGACGACGGTCTCCGTATGCGTTTCGAGCGTATGCACCCGCGCAGCCGGTGGCGCCGGCGCGGCAGGCGGCTCAGGTGCTCTCGCTTGGGCCGGTTGCGCCGCGGGAGGGGGCGGCACGAATACCATCACCGGCCTTGGCGTTGCAACCGATACGAGTGGAACCGGTGGGCGGGCCGGCTGGGGTGGCGCCGGTGCTGGAGCGGCATGCTGCGCTGCCCGCGGCCGTTCGAGCGCTACCGGCGCGTCGTCGATGACCGGCGTGGACTCGAACATCGCGGGCAGCCGCGGCGCCAGCGTGTCGGCCTGGCCGCGTTCGCGCATGACCAGCGTGTCGAGGATGCCGTTCATGACTGGGCCAGCTCCAGGTAGCATTGGCGCCGCTGCGCGCTCATGCCGAGGATCTCGGCTTCGCTCCAGCCGTAGGCGCGCGCCAGCGTGTGCACGTCGCGCAGCAGGCGGTGCGCCAGCGCGCTCACTTCGGTCCACAGGAAAATGGCGATGTCGAACAGCGCGCTCCAGCCGTGGCCGCAGTCCGGACAGTTCAGCGCCAGTTCGACGCAGGCTTGCGGGTCGGCATCGGCAATGGCCACCGACAGCGCGGCGACAGCGTCGGAAGACAGCGCGACCGGCCCATCCACGCAGCGCAGCAGCAGCGCCTGCGTGGCGTCTTCGCGGTGCGCCACGGCCAGCAGGTCGTCGCTGTTGGGCAGGCGATAGCCGATGTCGATGCCGCCCACATGCAGACGGTGCGGTCCGGGATCGGGCGCGTGCGCGAGCGTCACGTCGGTGCTCTTGAAGGCCACGTCGAGCGGCGCGCGGCATGCCGGGCAATGGGCCAGCGCCGCGATATCGTCGCCGAACAGCTGGACGCGCAGGCGCAACAGGGCAGCGTCGCGCGCGCCGATCGGCAGTGCCGCCAGCTGCTGCGGCGCCTGCGCCGGCTCGAGCGCTTCGAGCAAGGCCAGGGCGCGCTGCGTGGGCGACTGGCCCAGGCCGCGCTCCCACGCCTGCAGCAGCACATGCGCCGCCAGCATCTCAGGCGCCCGGTTCGGTGAAGGTCGGTTCGGACGGTTCGGCGACTTCATAGTCGCGTTCCCAGCCTTCGTTCTCCAGCTTGATGTGCTGGATCGCGACCGCGTTGGCGTTGGCGTCCAGGTCGGGCAGCGCCTGGTATTCGGACACCCAGCAGCGATACAGCTTGTAGGCCAGGGCCAGCTGGCCGGCTTCGTTGTAGACCTCGATGATGACATCCTTGCGGAAGTCCTTCAGCGCGACCTCGGCGCCCAGGCCGGAACCGAAGTTCCAGACCTTGTTGGCCCACTTTTCGAATTCGGTGTCGTGGGTGACGCCGCGTTCGACGGTGATGGCGTCGTACTCGGTGCGGCCGGGCGACTTGCGGCTTGAGGACGGATCGCCGCCTTCACGGTGCTTGACCACTTCGGTGGTACGTTTCAGGCCACCCACTTTGCTGACGCCGGCCACGTAGCGGCCGTCCCACTTGATGCGGAATTTGAAGTTTTTATAGGGGTCGAAACGCTGCGCGTTGACGCTGAACTGGGCCATGACGTCTCCTTAGGCTTGAATCTGGCCAGCGATCTGCTGGAGGGTGATGACCACGAATTCGGCCGGCTTGAGCGGCGCGAAACCGACCACGATGTTGACGATGCCGCGGTTGATGTCGTCCTGCGGCGTGGTCTCCTTGTCGCACTTGACGAAGTAGGCTTCCTGCGGCGTCTTGCCCTGGAAGGCGCCCTGGCGGAACAGGTTGTGCATGAAGGCGCCCAGGTTCAGGCGGATCTGCGCCCACAGCGGTTCATCGTTCGGTTCGAACACCACCCACTGGGTGCCGCGGTACAGGCTCTCTTCGATGTACAGCGCGGTGCGCCGCACCGGGATGTATTTCCATTCGGAGGCCAGGCGGTCGTCGCCCTGCAAGGTGCGCGCCCCCCAGACGATGCGCCCTGCCGCCGGCATGGTGCGCAGGCAGTTGATCCCAAGTGGATTGAGCAGGCCGTTCTCGGCGTCGTTGAGCGCCACCGACAGGGCCGGCACGCCGACCAGGGTGGCGTCCAGGCCGGCGGGCGCTTTCCACACGCCCCGTTCGGTGTCGGTGCGGGCGAAGATGCCGGCCACCGCGCCGCATGGCGCCAGGGTGCCGATCTGGCCGTCGCGCAGGCTGATGGCTTCGCGCAGGCGCGGGAAGAACAGCGCGGCGTTCTTGCTGCCGGTGCCGATGGCGGCGGCGCCCGCCTCGGCCTTGGCTGCGTCATCCCATGCGGGCGGCGCGTCGACGATCAGCATGGCGCGCCGCTTTTCGCAGTAGAGCGCCGCTTCGGCGACGATGGAGGCGTCCACGCTCCCGTTGAGCATGTCGCCGTCGTTGATCAGGTAGGGGGGGATGCACAGGATGTTGAACAGGTCGGCCTTGGCCAGCGCGTACAGGCCGCGCTTGCCGAGCACCGTGCCGGGGCCGTTGAAGCTGGCCGCCGTGAGCGCCAGTTCGTCGTCCGCCTTGCCGGCGTCGAGCACGCGGGTGTTGGTGGCCTGGGTGAGGTTCCAGACGTCGTCCTGGCCTGCCGCCAGGTCGGCGTTCTTGGCCGGGCGTGCCGCAGCCAGCGCGCCGGTGACGACGACCAGGCGCGATTCGCCGGCCAGCACCGCATCGACGCGGCGCGGGCTGGCGGCGGCCACCGAGACGTTGCGGAACACTTCGATCTGGCCGGTCCTGGCGTCGCGCACCGACAGGTTGAAGGTGGTGGTGCTGTCGGGTTTGACGTCGTGGTCGATCCGCACCTGCAGCGCATTGCCCCACACGCCGGGATAGCGCGCCTGCAGGTTGAGGGTGTCGGCGACGATGGCGGCGTGGCTGTGCACGACGCTGTCGACCGCCGCCGGCGGCGTGTACAGGCGCACGATGATGGCGCGGCTGCCGCCGTTCAGGTAAAAATCGCGCACCGCGAAACCGAGCGAACTGTCAATCCACAGGCCGCCGAACAGGCGTTCGAAATCGGCAAAGCTGGTGATGGTGACCGGTTCGTCGACCGGCCCGCGCAAGGCGCGCCCGAGGAAGGCGGTAATCGACGTGGCCACCCCGGTAATGGTGCGCACGCCGCTGGAGACCTCTTGTATATAGACACCTGGATAGCTCACTGCGACGGGCATGGATATCTCCTTGTTGTACAGTGGTCCGCCGCATTGATGAGGACGGTGTTTGGCTATTACATGCCTTCTCTACAAGCCAGAGTTTGATCTGGATCAATGGTTAAACGACATTATTTCGAAGTGTTGCGCAGCCGGGTTGACAGGCGAATATGCGCTGTCGACGGTGGGGAAATACTGATGAGGCAGGGAAAGCCGCAGCGCGGGATACGCGACGATGGGAGTGGCCGGGCAGACGAAAAAACGGCCCGGTCGTTGTGGCGACCGGGCCGTTTTGATTGCTGCGGCAGGCAGGCTGTTATTCGATTTCGACCGTTTCCGGCGCGGCTGGCGGAGGCGCCGTGTCGGACTCGGAGAAGTCCAGCAGGACATTGTCCTTCTCGTCCATGTCGACCGTGACCTTGCCGCCGTTGACCAGGCGGCCGAACAGCAGCTCGTCGGCCAGGGCTTTGCGGATCATGTCCTGGATCAAACGCGACATCGGCCGCGCGCCCATCTGCGGATCGAAACCTTTCTTCGCAAGGAACTTGCGCAGGGTCTCGGTGAAGATGGCTTCGACCTTCTTCTCGTGCAGCTGTTCTTCCAGCTGCATGAGGAACTTGTCGACCACGCGCAGGATGATTTCCTCGTCCAGCGCGCGGAAGCTGATGATCGCGTCGATCCGGTTGCGGAACTCCGGCGTGAACATGCGCTTGATGTCGGCCATCTCGTCGCCCGTCGCCTTGGAATCGGTAAAGCCCATCGACCGCTTGGTCAGGCTTTCCGCCCCGGCGTTGGTGGTCATGATGATGATCACGTTGCGGAAGTCCGCCTTGCGTCCATTGTTGTCGGTCAAGGTGCCATGGTCCATCACCTGCAGCAGGATATTGAAGATATCCGGATGCGCTTTCTCGATCTCGTCGAGCAGCAGCACCGCGTGCGGCTTCTTGGTGATCGCTTCGGTCAGCAGGCCGCCCTGGTCGAAACCGACGTAGCCCGGCGGCGCGCCGATCAGACGGCTGACCGCGTGACGCTCCATGTACTCCGACATGTCGAACCGGATCAGCTCGATGCCGAGGATGAAGGCCAGCTGCTTGGCCACCTCGGTCTTGCCGACGCCGGTAGGACCGGAGAACAGGAAGGAGCCGATCGGCTTGTCGGTCTTGCCCAGGCCGGCACGCGCCATCTTGATCGCCGACGACAGCGCATCGATCGCAGGATCCTGGCCGAACACGACATTACGCAGGTCGCGGTCGATGGTCTGCAGCTTGCTGCGGTCGTCCTGGTTGACGCTTTGCGGCGGGATCCGGGCGATCTTGGCGATGATGTCCTCGATCTCGGTCTTGCCGATGGTTTTCTTTTGCTTGGACTTGGGCAGAATGCGCTGCGCCGCACCGGCCTCGTCGATCACGTCGATGGCCTTGTCGGGCAGATGGCGGTCGTTGATGAAGCGCGCCGCCAGTTCGGCCGCGGTCGACAGCGCCGACGACGAATACTTGACGCCATGGTGCTCTTCGAAACGCGACTTCAGGCCACGCAGGATCTGCACGGTCTGCTCGACGGTCGGCTCGTTCACGTCCACTTTCTGGAAGCGGCGCGACAGGGCGTGGTCTTTTTCGAACACGCCGCGGAACTCGGTATAGGTGGTCGCGCCGACACACTTGAGCTGACCATTGGCCAAGGCAGGCTTGAGCAGATTGGACGCGTCCAGCGTTCCGCCCGAGGCCGAGCCGGCGCCGATGATCGTGTGGATCTCGTCGATGAACAGGATGCCGT
>CBFGOU010000396.1:0-4988 GCA_965650445.1 uncultured Oxalobacteraceae bacterium
GTGCTCTCATTGCGCCTGGCTTCGGCAGGCGGCGCCGTGGTGATCCTCGAGCTGGTGCCGTAAGGTACTTCACCCATCGGGTGGTTTTGAACAGATAACATACAACTTGAGACTGTTTGCGAAGGAATTGGCATGATCTTCCCCTGGCGATATATGGGTGCACTTTCCGCTGTTTTGGCCGGCGCCGTCGTGATGGCAAGCCCTTGCTGGGCCGGGGAGGGTGCCGCCGCCGGCCGCTCGGCACAATGGGGCGACCTTGGCAATGGCCGCTACCGCAATCCGGTCCTTCCGGCCGACTACAGCGATCTGGATGCGATCCGCGTCGGCGATGACTACTACGCGATTTCATCGACCTTCCAGTTTTCGCCCGGGATGGCGATTCTGCATTCGCGCGACCTGGTCAACTGGACAACCGTGGGTCACGCGGTGCCCGACCTGACCCAGATCTCGCCGGAACTGAACTGGAACCGCATGAACCGCTACGGCCGGGGTATCTGGGCCGGCGCCATCCGCCACCACGGGGGCCGCTTCTGGATCTACTTCGGCACCCCGGAAGAAGGATACTTCATGACCAGCGCGCTACGGCCGGAGGGGCCGTGGGCCCCCTTGCATCAGGTGCTCGGTGCTTCGGGATGGGACGACTGCGCGCCGTTCTGGGATGATGACGGCAAGGGCTATTTCATCGGCACGAACTTCAGCGACGGCTACAAGATCCACCTGTGGGAAATGAGTCCTGACAACAAAACCCTGATTGCCGGGTCGGACCGGGTGATCTACCAGTCCAAGGGCAGCGAAGCCAACAAGCTGTACAAGTTCAACGGCACCTACTTCCACTTTTTCAGCGAAGTGCACGGTGACATGCGCGTGATGATGATGCGGCGTGCCACGTCGATACGCGGTCCCTGGTCCGACAAGCGCCAGCTCATGCACGGCGACCTCAGCGCCATGCAGCCGAACCAGGGCGGGATTGTTCAGGGGCCGGACAAGAACTGGTATTTCTTCACCCATCATGGCGACGGCGATTGGGCTGGCCGGGCAGGCAGTCTGCTGCCGGTCCATTGGGTCGATGGCTGGCCGGTGATCGGCAAGCCCGATCAGGCCGGCATCGGCACGATGGTGTGGGAAGCAAACATGCCGGTCTCCGCTTCCCGCCGGCAGTTCCCGCAAGGCGGTGACGACTTCGACGGCGGGTCGCTCGCGCCCGTCTGGGAATGGAATTATCAGCCACGGATGGACAAGTGGTCGCTGTCGGATCGTCCCGGGTTCCTGCGGCTGCACGCGTTTTCCGGCCTGGATGGCGCCAACCTGCTCAAGGTCGCCAACGTGCTGACTCAGCGGGTTGTGCGCACCAGCGGCCAGTCCTTCGTCGCGCGGCTTGAACTGAAGGGGATGGCCGATGGCCAGCACGCCGGCCTGGCCCATTTCACGGCCCAGCCACGTGCCGGCAATCCGGCCGAATCCACGGCGTCGGCGGGCATTGTGATGGCCGGCGGTAAGCGTTATGTGGAAATCTCGCGCGATGGCAGCTACACCCGCCTGCAGCCATGGGCGCACGACACGGTCTGGCTGCGCTCGAGCTGGGGCCTGGATGGCAAGAGCACCCTGGCCGTCAGTGCCGACGGGAAGCTGTTCCAGCCGGTGCTGGCCGACTTCCCATTGACCTGGGGCGCCTACCGCGGGAGCCGCGCAGGCCTGTTCACGTTTAATCCAAAGGGAGAACTCGGCTACGTGGATGTCGACGCGGTGAGCTATGCCATTGACAATCGTGCCGGCGCCCCCGCGCAGTGAGCCGGTTGGAATTTGACTGCCCGTGGGAGCCGGCAGGCGTGTAATATCGCTGCATTTCCGATTCCAGAGCGTTAAGCTGGCGCGAACAGACCATGGCCAAACTTCCTACCACGACAAGGCGCAGCACCAATCTGCTTCTGCAGCATATCGCCGAGCATCTCCCCATCGGGGCCGCGCTGCCCACCGAGGTGCAGATGAGCGAACTCGTGGCGAGCAGCCGCACCGCTGTGCGCAGCGCGCTGGCCTATTTCATCGAGAAGGGGCTGATTGGCGGCATGAAGGAGCGTCACTTGCTGCGCAAGCCGCAGCCGGACGACTTTTTCGACGTGTCGGCGCTGCACAGCGCCACTGAGCAATTGCAAGAAGTTCTGATGGAGTGGATCTACGAGCGCGATCTGCCGCCCGGCGCCGAGTTCACGGAGGCCCAGCTGTCCCGCACGGCCGGGGTGAGCACAGTCGCCGTGCGCGAGTTCCTGATCCGGTTTTCTCGCAATGGCCTGATCGAGAAGAATCCGCGCGGCGGATGGCGCCTCTGCGCGTTCGACGCCAAATACGCGGAGGAGTTGGGCGAAGCGCGCGAGATGTTCGAGCTGAAGGCCATCGAACGCATTGGCACGCTGACGCCGGACGACCCGATATTCGCACGGCTGGAGGAATTGCTGGCACGGCACGAGGCGCTGGGCAAGGCGCCCGCCGCTGCCCATGGGGAGTTTCCTGCACTCGATCGTGAATTCCACACCTTCCTGATCGGGCTGCTGGACAACCGCTTCGCGGAAAACCTGAACGATGTAATCTCGATGGTGTTCCACTACCACTACCAATGGGATAAGCGCGACGAGATCCCGCGCAACCAGCACGCGCTGCGGGAGCACCTGGCGATACTGCGCCCGCTGGTCAAGGGGGAGGTGGCGGCTGCGCTGGCCGCCATGCGCAGCCATCTGCATTCGGCGCGTTCCACCATGCTCAATTCGCTCCGTACCAGGGAAACCCGGCTGCAACCGCACTGAGGCTGCGTGCGGACATGGGCGCGCAGGCGCACGAACTGGCCGCAATTCTCAGTGTCAGCCGCGCCAATAGACGCCGCCCCACTGGTGCTTTGTCAGGCAAGCCAGGCGCGCAAGGCAGCTTCTTGAACAGCTCCAAATACCAGGACACGCGAGCCAGGCAGGCGCTTCGCCCAGCCCAGCTGTTCGAAGCGCAGCAAGAGCGCAGCGCCCAGCGCGCCTGCAAGGTGATCGCGCCGTTCGCTCCAGTCCAGGCAGGTCCGGCAGAATGGCCGGCTGCCGGCGGCGGCGCGCGTGTCGACGCCGAGTTCGGCCACCAGCGAGGCCCCTTGCGGCGTCAGGCACATGCCGCTGGTTGCGACCTCAAATGCGCCCCGCTGCGCCATCCGTTCATAGACCATCACCCCGAGTTCGCCGGCAAGGTGGTCGTAGCACACGCGCGCCTTGCGCAGCGCCGGTGCGCGCGGGCCGGTGCGCACTGGCTGGTTTCCCGCTCCCGCCGCCACGCTCATCAGCGTTTCCAGCATCCGGGCCACCTCGGCATCGGCAACGCGGAAGTAGCGGTGCCGGCCCTGCGGCGCGACCGTGAGCAGTCCCGCCTCGACCAGCTGCGCCAGGTGCGTGCTGATGGTCTGGCGCGTAACACCGGCGGCGTCGGCCAGTTCGGTTGCCGTCAGGGCTTTCCCGGCCATCAGCACGGTGAGTACCTGTGCCCGCGCATGGTCGCCGATCAGCGCGGCAATGGTGGTGATGTTTGGTCCGTTTCGCATGCTTCGATCTTAGCCGAAGCACTGGCTGGCCGGAAGCATTACAGTGGCCGCTCCGACCATACGAGGAGCTGGCATGACCATCACCTGTTTCATTCGTTACCGTATCGACCCGTTTCAGCGCGCCGCCTTCCGGACCTACGCAGAGAACTGGGGCCGCATCATCCCGCGCTGCGGAGGCAAGCTGATCGGTTATTTCCTGCCCCACGAAGGCACCAATGATGAAGCCTGGGGATTGATCGCTTTCGACAGCCTGGCTGCCTACGAAGCCTATCGCACCCGCCTGAAGGCCGATGGCGAGGCGCGCGCCAATTTCGCGCTGGCGCAGGAACAGCGCTTCATCCAGCGTGAGGAGCGCACCTTTACGGAAGTGGTCGACGGAACCTTGCAGCGGGAGGCTTCGTCATGTTCGCGGTGATCTTTGAAGTCGAGCCCGATCCGTTGCACCGGCAGCACTACCTTGACATGGCGGCGGCGCTGCGCGCCCAGCTGGACACCATCGACGGCTTTCTGTCGATCGAACGCTTCGAATCGCTGTCGCGTCCCGGTCATCTGCTGTCGCTATCGTTCTGGCGCGACGAAGCCGCCGTGGCACGCTGGCGCAACCAGGAGGCGCACCGATCGGCGCAGGCGCGCGGAAGGGCAGGGGTGTTACTCGGCTATCGCTTGCGGGTGGCCGAAGTCGTGCGCGACTACGGCATGCATGAGCGTAGCGAAGCGCCGCAGGATGCGCGAATCGCGTTTGGCGAGCGATCCGCTGGCCTGTCGTCAGCGTCAACCCAGCCGGTGGGATGACGCTTGCAGGGCGCAGGCTCAATGCGCGCCAAGAAAAACGCCAACCCGGGTCTGGGTTGGCGCGCATCGTGCACAATGATGCGGCCCCGGACCGGGCCACATCATCCGTTCCAATCTACATCAGAGACCCAGCCCGTTTCCACCGCGAATCAGTGCATCGATCGTCTGCTGGTCAACCACGGTATTGGTCTGGCGGTCGAAGATCGCAAAACCGTTGTTGCCCGTGACACCGTTGTCCCAGTAGAACGGCATCATGCCGTTGGCCACGGCCTGCCGGGTTGCATAGTTGTGGAAGTAGGCACGCGAGTTCAAGTGCAGTTGCACATCGGCGGAACCGGTCAAGCCGGAGCGGCGCATCGCGCCGAACTCGCCGATCACCACCGGAATGCCGTTGTTCACGAACTTCGTCTTCATCTTGGCGTAGAAGGCATCCAGGTCGGCCTCTTCACCCCAGGTCGGATTGTGGGCAGTGTCGGTGCTCGAGTGGTATCCGGCACCCCAGTAGAAGAACTGGTTGCCCCAGGTCTCGTCGGCGTCCATCAGGGTGAACTGGTACGGGGTGTAGTAGTGGACTTCCGTCATCATCCGGCCCTGCACGGTGTCGGTCGGCAACGTGTTCATCAGGTTATAGGTC
>CBFGOU010000397.1:0-4981 GCA_965650445.1 uncultured Oxalobacteraceae bacterium
CTGGGCGCACGGTAGCCGCTGGCCAGGCGCGCGAACAGGTTGGTATTTCGGCTAAGCTCGAAGGTACCGCTGATGTCGCCGCTGACGTTACTGGTGCTGTTGTTGATGACGAAAGGCCCTGCGGTGACCGCTTCCACCCGCTTGGCCGAGAAGTCCTTCTTGTCGTTGGTGTAGCGCAGCCCGCCGCGCAGCTTGAGCCGGCCGGTGGCGGCGTAGTTGAGCGAGCCGAACACCGCGTACGACCTGGAATCCTGCTGCTGCGTCGCGTAGAACGGATTCTGCGGATTGCCCGGAGCGAAGGAGTCAAAGCTGATGCTGTCGATCTGAATATGCTCGTCGAAGTAGAACACGCCGGCAATCCATTGCAGCGGTCCTTTGGTATTCGATTCGACGCGCAATTCCTGGGTCAGCTGATGATGGTCCGGCAGCAGGTCGGCCGTCTCGACCGGGAACGGGATGAAGCCGGGACCGTAGTTCGGCTTGCCGCTGGCGTCGTTGCCGAGGAAGGCCGCGCCGTAGCCGCCGTCGATGTCGCCACGGCTGTAGAACTCGGCCTTCTCATAGCCGGTGATCGAGTGGAAAGTCATGCCCTCGCCATCCCAGCGCAGGCGCATGCTGGCGCCTTTGGTCTTGAGCCATTGCTCGTTGCCGCCATCGGTCAGATAGCTGTTGTAGTCGAAGCCGTCGACCAGTTCATTGGTCCCCTTCTTCATGATATTGGCGCGGAACAGCGTAGCGCTGCCGGTCATGTCGCGCGCGTGCACGTTGAACAAGGCGCTGAAGTCGTGGCTGGGCTTGACCAGCACCTGCAGGCGCGCGGCATTGTCGTGGTAGCCCTCGAAATCCCTGGTGATCGCGTTCGGGCGCGGGTTGTGCACGAAGTCGTCGCGGTTTTGCGACTGGATCGACAGACGCACCGCGACGGTATCGCTGATGGCGGTGTTGTACGCGCCTTCAACGTTTACGGCGCCGTGCCGGCCAAAGCCGATGGTGCCGTAGCCTTCGGTTTTGAACACCGGCTTGGCCGAGTCGAACTTGATCACGCCGGCCGGCGAATTACGTCCGAACAGCGTGCCCTGCGGCCCGCGCAGCACTTCAACCTGGTCGACGTCGAACACCGGGAAGCCCTTGAGCATCGGGCTCTCCTGCACGATGTCGTCAACCACCAGGCCGACCGGTTGCGATGCGTTCAGGTCGAAATCGGTATTGCCCTGGCCGCGGATGTAAAAGCGCGGGAACGAGCGGCCATAGTCGGATTCGACGTTCAGGCTGGGCGAACGCCCGGCCAGGAAGCGGATGTCCTGGCCGGCGGCGGTCAGCGTGTCGAGCTTTTCGCCTTTCAGCGTGGTGATCGCCATCGGCACGTCCTTGATGTTTTCGGAGCGCCGCTGAGCGGTCACGATGACGGTTTCGAGCTGGCCGGACTTGGCTTCGGGCGGCGCCGCGGCTTCCTGGGCGACAGCGGCGTGGAGCGGGAAGGCACTGGCAATGGCCAATGCAAGCAGGGTGCGCGAGGCGGACTTGGGCATGTATTTTCCTTGTTTGGATGGTGTGTTTGAATGAGTCAAGACAGCTTCTGGCTGGCTCTTTCATTCGGTAAACACCGGGCATCGTAGCAGGAAAAAAATGCTCAATCACCAACATGTGCCGATTTTCCACTTATAGTTTTAGCATATAAATAGCGAATCAAAATCGTATTTGCCGAACATATAAGCGATGATGCATAGTTCTAAGGTTGCGTTTTTGGCCTCGCCCGTGATCCGTGCGGCGCCGAAGACGCAGCGTCCCGGGCGTCGAGTCGGGAATGGCCGCAACTGTTCAGCGTTTGGGGTACCTCACAGATTTTTGGAGGGACGGAAGCGGGCTAACTTACAACACCCAATGCTGTTGCAACAAAACGACACGTCGCCAGGACTACCGCCATGAACGAAGCTAGCGCATCACTCAACCGTCTGAAAACCAACTGGATTGCGGGCGACGGGATCCAGAACCACTTAGTCCACCACGCAGTATCGTCAGCGCGTGTTGCAGTCGTGATGCCTACCGGCCACCCTGCCCGCCTTGCACCCCGCGCTCGGCGATCCCGCAGCGTAGTTCCCCCCGCTTTCCGCTTCGATACGTTCGATACAAACGGTAACGTTCTGGCCTGGTCCGGACTGCCACAATACGCGGGCTGACCCAGCTGTTGTGCCGGGTACAATATCGAAACTCCAGGAGCCTATCCATGAACATGACCAAACTGAGTCTCACGATCGCCGCGCTGTGTGTCGCGGCCAGTGCCAGCGCTGCCGATCCGAAGCTGGGCATCGTGTATGACGCAGGTGGAAAATTCGACAAGTCGTTCAACCAGTCCGCTTTCGAAGGCGCCGAGCGCTTCAAGAAAGAGACCAACATCAAATACATCGAGGCGCAAGCCAGCAGCGATACGCAGGCCGAACAGGTGCTGCGCGCTCTGGCGCGCAAGAAGCTCGACCTGATCGCGGCGATCGGCTTTTCGCAGACGCAGGCGGTACAAAAGGTCGCGCAGGAATTCCCGGCGGTGCGCTTCGTGCTGATCGACGGTATCGCCAAGGGTAACAACATCAATTCGGTGCTGTTCAAGGAAGAGGAAGGCTCCTACCTGGCCGGCGTGGCCGCGGCGATGGCGTCCAGGTCCAAGAAGATCGGCTTTGTGGGCGGCATGGACATTCCGCTGATCCGTACCTTCGCCTGCGGCTACACCCAAGGCGCCAAGGCAGTCAATCCGAAGATCGAGACCCTGCAGAACATGGTGGGCACCACCAGCGCGGCCTGGAACGACCCCGCCAAGGGCGGCGAGCTGGCGCGCGCGCAGTTCGACCGCGGCGTGGACGTGGTGTTCGCGGTGGCGGGCGGCTCCGGCATGGGCACGCTGCAGACGGCCAAGGAAAAGGGCAAGCTGGCCATCGGCGTGGACTCGAACCAGAACTACCTCCATCCGGGCACGATGCTGACCTCGATGGTCAAGCACGTCGACAAGGCCATCTACGATTCGTTCATGCGGATGAAGAACGGCAGCTGGAAGCCGGGCGTGAGCTACATCGGCCTGAAAGAAGGCGGCGTGGATTGGGCGCTGGACCAGGATAACCGCAAGGTCGTCACGCCGGAGATCGAAAAGAAGGTCAATGAGGCCAAGACCAATATCATTAACGGCAAGATCAAGGTGATCGACTACCGCGCGGCCAATAGCTGCCCGGTCTGATCGCCGCCGCCGTTGTCCCCGCGTTCGCGGGGGCGACGGTAACTGGATGGACCTATGCACCCAGCCGTCGAATTCCGCAATATCAGTAAGGCGTTCGGCGCCGTGCAGGCCAATGCCGATGTCAGTTTCAGCGTCGCCAAGGGCTCGATCCACGGCGTGATCGGCGAGAACGGCGCCGGCAAGTCGACCCTGATGAGCATCCTGTACGGCTACTACAACGCCGACAGCGGCAACCTGCTGATCGACGGCCAGCAGCACAACATCCGCACCAGCCACGAAGCGATCGCCCTGGGCATCGGCATGGTGCACCAGCACTTCATGCTGGTCGAGAATTTCACCGTGCTCGATAACGTCATGCTGGGCAGCGAAAGCGGCTTCAGGCTGGCCGCGCAACGCGCCCAGGTGGAAGCCAGGCTGCGCGAAATCTGTACCCGCTACCGGCTCGATGTGGACCCGCTGGCCCGCATCGACCAGCTGTCGGTGGGCGCGCAGCAGCGCGTGGAAATCCTCAAGCAGATCTACCGCAGCGCCAACATCCTGATCCTGGACGAGCCGACCGCCGTGCTGACCGCGCAGGAGACCGCGTCGCTGTTCGAGATCCTGCGGCTGTTCAAGGAACAGGGCAAAACCATCATCCTGATCACGCACAAGCTGGGCGAGATCATGGAAATCACCGATCAGGTCACGGTAATGCGTGGCGGCCGCGTGGCGGGGGCCGTCGCCACCGCCGCCACCTCGAAGGAAGAACTGGCCACGATGATGGTCGGACGCCAGATCGTCAGCGAGCTGCCGCGCGCAGCCTGCTCGCCGGGCGCGGTGGTGCTGGACGTGAAAGGCCTGCAGTTGCGCGACGCCAGCGGCGTCAGGCTGCTGGCCGATATCGACCTGACGATTCGCGCCGGCGAGATCGTGGCCGTTGCCGGCGTGTCGGGGAATGGCCAGAGCGAGCTGATGGAAATCCTGGCCGGCATGCGCCTGCCGGACGCCGGCCAGGTCAGCTTCCTCGGCAAGCCGCTGCCGTTCAAACACGCCGACGCCCTGCCCGCGACCTTCCGTGACCTCGGCATCGGCCATGTGCCCGAAGACCGCCTGCGCGACGGCGTGATCAAGGATTTCTCGGTGATGCACAACACCGTGTTTGGCTACCAGCAGCGCGTCAGGAACCGCTGGGGCCTGCTCGACTTCAAGGCCATCGCGGCGCGCTGCGCCCATCTGCTGCAGGCGTTCGATGTGCGCCCGTCGAATCCGGACCTGCGTATCGGCCTGCTCTCTGGCGGCAATCAGCAGAAGGTGGTGATCGCGCGCGAAGTATCGGCGGCGCCCAGGCTGATGCTGGTCGGCCAGCCGACGCGCGGGGTCGACATCGGCACCATCGAAGCGATCCACACCCGGCTGCTGAAGATGCGCGACGACGGCGTGGCGATCCTGCTGGTGTCGGTCGAACTGGAAGAAGTGCGCGCGCTGGCCGACCGTATCGTGGTCATGTCCGGCGGCCGCATCACCGGCGAACTGAAGGTGGAGGAATTCGACACCACCCGCATCGGCCTGATGATGGGCGGGATGCACAAATCGTGAAGACCATGAAAATCACCGAACTGCCGCGCTGGGCCACCGCGTTCGTGCTGCCCGTGCTGAACCTGCTGTCGGCGCTGCTGGTGGCCGCGCTGGTGATCCGCCTGCTGGGCGAAAGCCCGCTCGAATCGCTGAGCATCCTGATCGCCAGCGCCGCTGCAGGCGAGATTTCGGCTGACGACAAGACCT
>CBFGOU010000398.1:0-4980 GCA_965650445.1 uncultured Oxalobacteraceae bacterium
AGGCTCGAGCGGCTCGCGCTCGCGTGCACGTCCGGCCGCCAGCGCATCGGCTTCGGCGTCATTGCCAACGCCGCCGCCATCATTTCCGTGGGCGCCGGCGTGAGCGCGGCCCTCGCGCACCTGCTCGGCATTCAGACGGCCGCGCGCATTCCCTGGGTCGGCATCGCCGCGCTGGCGCCAGCCATCTGGCTCACCGCCTACATGCAGACCACGCTGGCGTTCGCCACCTCCACCGGGGCCTTCGGCAAGGCCGCGACCGCCAAGATCTGGGGCGCCGGCAGCATTGCGGCAACCCAGCTGGGCCTGCTGGCAATGGGCGCCGGCAGCGCCGCCCTGGTCATGGGTCAACTGATCGGCCTGGCTGCGGGGCTGATGGCCGCCACCTGGCTGCTGGCGCCCCCGCGCCCGCGCATCGGCGTTCTGTCCCAGCCTGAAGCGCGCCGTTACCTGTACCGGCATGCCGCCTTCTGGCGCTTCTCCTTGCCGTCCAATCTGCTCAATGCACTCGTCGGGCAGCTGCCATTGTTCGTCATCGGCGCGCGCCATGGCGCACTGGCGGCCGGCCTGTTCGCGCTGACCCAGCGCGTGCTGTCGGCACCGGTGGCGCTGCTGGCCGCGTCCGTGCTCGAAGTCTTCAAACGCCAGTCGGTGATGGATTTCCGGGCCCATGGCAATTGCCGCGAAGCGTATCTATATACCCTGAAGGCCCTGATCCTGCTCGGTGTCGGTCCATCGGTGCTGCTGTTGCTGTATTCGCCTGCCCTGTTTGCCTGGGTGTTCGGCGAGCACTGGCGGCGCGCGGGCGAACTGGCGCAGATCCTGGCCCCGCTGTATTTCCTCAACTTTATCGCCAGCCCCCTGAGCTATGTGTTCTTCGTCACGGGCCGGCAAAAGATCGACCTGGTCTGGCAAGTGGCGCTGTTCGTCATGACAGCGTCAGCATTCCTCGCGCCGGGCACGCTGGAGCAAAGCGTGCAACGCTATACGATCGGCTACTCGGCGCTGTACCTGGTCTACCTGCGCATGTCGTACCGGTGCTCGGGCAACAAGGTGGCATTCGCATGAACGCCCATACACTCCCTCCCAGGCCCGAGCATGCCATCGGTGCGGCGGCCTTCCTGGCACTGTTTCCCGGCTTCTTCTTCTATCACACCCTGCTGGGGCTGGGCCGCATGGGCGCCGTGCTGGGCGGCTTCTTCGCGCCGGTGTCTTTGCTGGCCGTACCGCCGCTGCTATTCATCTATGTCTACCGGATTCGTCACGAACGCCTGCAATTTTCCCGGCCGGATCTGTACTTCAACCTGTACATCCTGTATTTCATTGCCATCGTCGCCGTCAACGCGCTGGCCGGCGCCAAACTGCAGATCGTCGGCAACCATGTGCTGGGCATCCTGTTCATCGTCAACCTGTTCATCATTTTCAAGTTCACCGATTTCGGCAGGCCGGGACTGCGCCGTGCATTGATCGCCAGCCTGCTCGGCATGTCGGCCATCGTGTTCGCCTTTTCGGTGGACGGCTCGTTCTATCTGGCGCCCCTGGGGGCGGCCAAGAACCCCGAAAGCCTGGCCACTTACCAGGGCTTTTCCCGCTCGTACCTCCTGACCTACGCGGTCGTGGTCGCCCATACCCGTTCGCGCCTGCTGCGCGTCGCGCTGTCCTGCCTGGCCGCTCCCACGCTGTTCGTCAACACTGCACGCAGCGAGTTCGTCGCCATGCTGGCGATGGTGCCCATCGTCGAGCTGTATTACGCGCGCCGCAAACTGCTGATGGCACTGGTTTTCGGCGCCCTGATCGCACTGGTGTACGCCAACATCGACGACCTGCTATCGCTCCTGCCCAGCAATCGCATTCTCGAATTGATGGACCTTTCGCAGTCGACCTCGGCGAACAAGCGTCATCATCTGAGCGTCTACGCCTGGCAAACCATCGAGCACTATCCCCTGCTTGGCGACTACGCCAGTTACCAGCCCGGCCTGTATTCCCACAACGTGCTGTCAGCCTGGGTCGATACCGGCCTGTTCGGCTTCGTGTTCGTGCTGGCCCTGCTGGCCGTACCGGTAGCGGCGATGGTGATCAACGGCTTCTTTCATCCCGTCAGGAACGGCGACTTCCTGCTGGGCTTTTCGATCGCCTGCATCACCCTGCTGCTGCTGGCCAGTTCACACTACTTCACCGATATGTTCATCGGTGCCGCCCTCGGTTCCTTTGCACGCTACAGCCATGGAAAAAAACTCACTGTCCGTCGCGCACCTGACATCGGCCCATCCTCGTCACGATACGCGGATCTTTGTGAAACAGTGCCGGGATCTGGCCCGGCACGGCTACCAGGTTTCACTGATCGTGGCTGACGGACTCGGCAACGGCCGCGCCGATGGCATCGACATCCTCGATGTCGGACGCGAGCACGGGCGCATGGCGCGCATGCTGCACAGCACCGGCCGGGTGTACCGGCGCGCGCGCGCGCTCGACGCCGCCATTTACCACCTGCACGATCCGGAACTCATTCCGGCCGGCCTGCGTCTCAAACAGCTGGGCAAGACCGTCATCTTCGACGCGCATGAAGACTTGCCGCTGCAGTTGCTGGGCAAACCTTATCTGCACCCGGCCGCGCGCCGCCAGCTCTCGCGCCGCGCGGGCACGCGGGAACCCCAGCAGTGCCGCCGCTTAGACGGGATCGTGGCCGCCACCCCGGCCATCGGCGCCAAATTCGCCAAAATCAACCGCCGCACCATCGAAGTGGCCAACTATCCGGTGCAGGCCGAATTCGATAGGGCCCAGCCCTGGGACAGGAAAGCCCGCGAAGTCTGCTATGTCGGCAGCATCGCGGCCATGCGCGGCGTGCGCGAACTGGTGGCCGCCTGCGAGCTGATGCGTTCCGGCGTGCGCCTGAATCTGGCCGGCCTGTTCGAAGACCCGGCCTTGGCCGCGCAACTGTCGGCCCAGCCCGGGTGGTCGCGCGTCAACTGGCTCGGCCAGCTCGACCGCGCCGGCGTGAGCACCACCTTGCGCCGCTCGCTGGCCGGCCTGGTCACCCTGCATCCTCAGCCAAACTACCTGGATGCGCTGCCGGTCAAAATGTTCGAGTACATGGCCGCCGGCATTCCCGTCATCGCCTCCACCATTCCCATGTGGCGTGCCATCGTCGAGGAACACCAGTGCGGCCTGTGCGTCGACCCGCACGACCCGGCCGCCATCGCCGCCGCCATCGACTATCTGGCCGGACATCCCAAGGTCGCCGCCAGGATGGGCGCCAATGGCCGCCGCGCCATCGACGAGCGTTACAACTGGAGTGTGGAATCGGCCAAACTGCTGGCGCTCTACGAGGGCTTCACGCCATGAGTGCCGTTCACGCCCAGCAGCTGTACGCCCGGCTGGCAGAATGGCAGCGCCTGCTCAAGGCTGGCTGGCACATTCTGCGCATGCCGTGCGCCCATCTGGAGTTTCATCTGGAGCGCGCGCCCGGTCAGCTGCGCGCGCTCTACCGCGGCTTTACCAGACAGCACCCGCGTGCGCGCCTGGTGCGCTACCGCACCTTGGGCATGGCCTTGATCGACCTGAGCCTATTCGCCACGCCGAATGACTACCGCGCCGGCGTCAGCGCCAGGAATTACGCCGGCTACCATGCCAGACGCGCCAGGGCGCGCGGCTATATCTGGCAACGCATCGACCGCAACGATTTTCTCGAGGATATCCACGATATTCACGCCTCGGCCGAGACGCGCCAGGGCAGGCCGATGGATCCAGCCTACCAAGCCAGGCCCGAATACGAAGATAACGGCGGCCCGTTCGAATGCTACGGCGTGTTCGACTCGAACGGACGCCTTGCAGCCTACTGCAACATCGGCGTGTACGGCAACTTTGCCGCCACCGACCGCCTGCTTGGCTACAAGAATAAACACGGCCTCATGCACTTTCTCCTGTTCGAGATCATCTGCACCCTCATCGCCAGACGCCAGCAGCGCTACTTCATGTACGACACCTGGCTGGGCGCACAGCCGGGCTTGCAGGATTTTAAACGGCGTCTGGGATTCCAACCCTACCGCGTCCACTATTCGATCCGATAATGCAATGAACACTCTGTCCCAACATTTTCTGTTGATCAAACGTTTACTTAACCTGCCGGTGGCCCACCTGCAGTTTGAGCGCGATATCGCCCCCGACGTGATCCTGCCGGCGTACCGCTATTACACCAAACGCCATCCCAAGTACAAGCTCATCCAGCATAAGAGCTGGGGCGCGGCCCTGCTCGACCTGCATGCGTGCGCAACACCCGACACCTATCTCGAGCGCATCAAGGGCAAGAACAATGGCGCCTTCCACGCCCGCCGCGCGCGTAGCCGCGGCTACGTGGTCACCGAGATCGACCGCAACGCCTACGTGGACGACATTCACGCCATCCACACCTCTATCGAGCAGCGCCAGGGGCGACTCATGGACCCGCACTACCAGAGCAAACAGACGCACTTCGAGCACTTGCCCAATTTCCATTATTACGGCGTGCTCAGCGCCGATGGCAAGCTGATGGGTTACGCCAACATCGGCCACTTCGGCAATTTTTCCGCGTTCTCCCACCTGATGGGCCACCGCAACAACGACGGCATCATGCACCTGCTGGTCGTGGATATCGTCAGCCGCCTCCTCGGCCAAGCGCCGTTGCGCTACCTCATGTACGACACTTTTTTCGGCGCCCTGCCAGGTTTGCAGCAATTTAAGACCATGCTGGGATTCTCCCCCTACCGCGCGAAGTACAGCCTGAAATGAAGACGCTGCTCAACCGGATCTACAGCGATTACCTGATGCCCTCGCGCCTGGCCGAGTACGACGGGCTCGTGCAGGCAGCCAAGGTGGCCGGGTACACCCAGATGTCGGTGCGCGAGTTCATCGTCAGCCCGCAGCCCGCGCCGTCCCGGCCGACCTTGGTCAGGACGCCGGAGAAGGCCTGGGCGAACGTGCTCTCCCGCTTCGTGGACGACCGGGGCC
>CBFGOU010000399.1:0-4980 GCA_965650445.1 uncultured Oxalobacteraceae bacterium
CGCATGCCATTCGGCCGCGGCCTCGCGCAGCAGTGCCGTGCCATTGCCGGCCTCGCCGGCGGCGGCCTGCTCCAGACGCGCGCAGATCGCTTCCTTGACCGTCTGGTGAGTCCGCCGTTCGGCATCGGCCGCGTGCGCGCTTTCCTTGCGGGCGGCGAAAATGGCGTCGCAGGCGGCGCGGAATTTCTGCCACAGGGCCTGCTCGGCCTTGCGTTCAAGCGGCAGCGCGCGCGCATGCTGCTGCCAGCTTTGCTGGATCGCGCGCACGGTGTCGAGGGTGTGGCGGTCGTGCGGATTGAGCGCGGCGACCTGCGCGATCAGCGCTTCGCGGGTGCCCACCTCGCCTTTGCGCTGCTGCTCCAGCGGCCCTTGCAGGGTGTTGAGGACGTCGGTGAACTGCTGGTCGAGGCGCTTTTTTTCCTTGCGGTCGATCGCGCCCAGGTGGCTCCAGGCCAGCCGCAGACGCTGCACCGTGGCCGCCATGTGCTTCCAGTCGAGCGCTTCGCCGCTGGCCAGGCGCGCGGCTTCCTGCTGCGCTTCGCCGATCAGCGCCTGCGCCTTGGCCGCGTTGGTGTGGCGTTCGTCGGCCAGGTGCTTGAAATGCGCCGCCGCCGGCGCGTAGGCCGCCGTGCAGGCCGCGTCGAAGCGCTCCCACAGGTGCTTGGGCGCCGAGCCGGACAACGTGTCGAGCGCCTTCCAGCGGTCGCGCATGCTGCCGACTTTCTTGGCCAGCTCGCTCATCGCCATCTTTTGCGTGCCGAGCTGTTCGACGGCCTTGATCAATTCTTCGCGCGAGACATTGCCGCCCCAGCGCGCCCAGTCCGACAGGCGTTTGAGCTCGGCACGCGCATGCGCCAGCCGCTCCGACATGGCCGCGGTCAGGCGCCCGCCTTTGGCATCCTTGAGCGTCTTGTCGTGTTCGGCCGCCGTGCCAAGCGAGCCTTGCTGCAGGGCCGCCTCCATCGCTTCAAGCGCGTCGACGATGTGCTGGTCCGGCGGCGCCGCCTTGCGAGGCTCGCGTGGTTCGCGCGGCTCGCGTGGCGGCGGCGGCGGCACGCGCGTGAGCAATTCCTCGAAGCGGCGCTGCAGGTCGGCGGCAGCCGTGGCCGGCGCGGCGGGCAGCAGTTGCCAGGCGCGCTTGAGCTGCTCGGTGTTGAAGGTGGGCGGGTTGGTGGCGTTCCACTCCGCCAGCGCGGTCTCGCGCGCGGCGATGGCCGCGTGGGCCTGCTCGACGGCGGCGATCGACGCCGTCAGGCGCGCGTGCTCGGTGGAGAATTCGTTGGTCAGGCTGCGCGGCAGGCTGGCGTGTTCGGGCGCGGCCAGGGCGGCGTCCTGCTCCCGGCCGATCAAGGTGAGCTGCTCGGCCAGCGCGGTCCCGGCCAAGCCGGCGTGTTCCAGCTGGCGCAAGGCGTTCAGGCGGTCGATCATGGCGCGCTGCAGCGTCACCTGGGCTTCCAGCCGCTCTGCCAGCCGTTGGCGCACGGCGGCGAAACGCTCGTCCAGTTCGGGCGCCTTGATGACCGTCCATTTGCGGTCCAGGTCGGCAACTTGATTGGGGGTGAGTTTTTCCTCGACGGCCAGCGTTTCGGCTTGCGCGATGCAGGCCTCGCCGCGTACCAGTTCAGCCTCGTGATGACGCCAGGCATCCAGGCGCGCCTGCAACAGCTTGGCCACGCGCCGGTCGGCATTGCGGATGCCCGCGTGCACGCGTTCGAGCGCGGTGGGGGTGTGGATCAGCTCAGCGGCGGCAAGGCGCAGATCGGAAAACTCGCATTGCAGGATGAAGTCGGCAGCGGCCTGCTCGTCTCCGCCCAGCTGTGCGAGCTTTTCAGCCTGCTGCGCGCGGGCGGGAGAAGCCTGCGCCGCGGGCTCGCCGGCCTGCTGGGCAGGCTCGCCTGCCTCGCCAGAGGGCGTGTCGCCCGGACGCTTGAAAAGGAATTCGAACATGACGTGAGACTAACCATTCAAAACCGTCATCATAACAAGAACGGCTTATGGCGTCGCAGCCGTCATGCCCGCGTGCGGCCACTCCAGCACATATCAGTGGTCGATATGCTCGGCGGCGCCGTGTTCCACCATCAGTGGATCGGGCTCGCCGGCGGGGCGATGGCGGGCCGGAGCGGCAGGCTGGCGCACCTGTTTGCGATCCTGCACGTAGGCATCATGCGCCAGCATCTTGTTGGCGATTGAAAACCAGGTTTCGCCGGAAATGACGGCGCGGGCGACCGGGAACAAATCCTGTTCCTCGCGTTCGAGCCGCTTGAGGCTGGCCGCGCAGAAAATGTCGATGGCGCTGCAGAACTGCGCCACGCTGGTATGGGTATCGAGCGCGACGCTGCCCATGCGGGCGGCGGCAGTGCCGAGCGCGTCGGCCGCCGTGCGCGCCAGCTCGTCCAGGTCGCGCAACAGCGCGTTGGCCTGGTCGGTGGCACTGCGCACGGCCGGAATCAGAAACATGTCGATCTTGCGCCAGTGATGGCTGTCGTACAGGCGCCGGACGGCGTCGACCGCGTAGCCGATCTGGTGCGGCGTCAGTACCGCCTGATCGATCCAGTTTGCGTGGAGAAGTTTTTGTAGCGACTGCAAACTCTTGCGAACGTTCGCTTGTTCGACGGACAGTGCTACTAAAGTATAGGTCGCCGTTAACATTCGTTCTCCTCAGATTGTGCCCCCAATGCGCAGCCCCGGACGAGTGAAACAATCCCTGGCGTGGCGGAGGTCGTGATGTATTGGAACGGGTCTGAAGTCGTTCTCTCTGGAACGTTTTCGTCAGCCCGAGGTATTGAGTGTAAAGAGCGCCGACAGGGTCGGTTTGATATTTCGCAAAGTGATGGGCCTGCATCGTGTATTTGCGTCATTGTTGTGAGAATTCACAAGGCAAAGTGACGCGATATTACAACGATGCTGGACCCGGTTTCGCCGCGTCACACCGGTACGTCTCGATTATTTTTCACCGCGCCAATCAATTCCCTTCAAACACGCGCACAATAACACTTGTCCAAAGGAATTAGATATCACCAGGAGGCAAGTGATCACCGCACCCACCACGCTGCAACGGTTGGCCCGGCGCTGGTTCCGCGTCCTGTTGCTCCCAGCGTTTGCGCTGTCGCTGCTGGCCGCGATGTGGCTGGCGGTATCGCATCAGCTCGATGTCGAGCGCCACAGCGCGCGCCGCGAAGCCACCGACGCCAGCCAGGCGCTGGCGCGGGTGCTGTCCGAACACGTCAGCCACATCCTGCGCCAGACCGATCACGCCACCCAGTTGTTCAAACTGAAGTACGAAGAGACTGGCGGCGCCTTGCGCCTGCCCGAATTTTCCCGTCGCAACGGTCTGCTCGACAGCGTACTGCCTGCCGCGCTGGATCTGCCGATGGCCCTGTACGACCGCCGTGGCATGCTGCGCGACAGTGCCAACGGCAACGTCCCTGCCGAGGTCGCCGAACTGGCCTTTTTCAAGGGCCTGGCCGGCGATCCGATCGACGTGGCGCTGTTCTCCACGCCGGAGGCCGATGCGCGCACGCACAAATGGCACATCCAGGTCGCGCGCCGCCTCGACGACGCCCACGGCAAGTTCGACGGCGTCATCGTGATCATGATCGATCCCATGCTGTTCGTGGACGATTACGACCGCCTCAATCTGGCCGACCAGGATGCGCTGGCCCTGCTCACGCCCGACGGCGCTCTGTCGGTGGGCCGGATCGGCGACCAGCTCTTCATCGAAGCGCACCAGCGCTTCGACCCGGCGCAGGGCGCCGACAGCGCCCCCGGCGAGATGGCGGCCGCGCCGCCGCTGGACGCGCTCGCGCGGGTGTACGGCGCCAGCGAGATGCCGCGCTTCGGCTTGAGCGCCGTGGTCGGCGTCACCGAGCACGCCGCCCTGCTGCGCTACCAGCGCCAGCGCGTCACCTATATATATGTGGCGAGCGCCGCCACACTGCTGATCGGGCTGGTGGTGGCGCTGCTGATGCGCCAGAGCGGCCAGCTGCGCGCATCGGAAGCGCGCCTGCGCACCATCGCCGACACCATGCCGGCCATGGTGGCCTATGTCGACGCGCACCAGATCTACCGCTTCCACAACCTGGCCTACGGCCGCGAATTCGGGCGTACCGGCATGGCGGCGCCGGGGCGCACCATCCGCGACACCATGGGCGAGCAGCGCTACCGCTTCCTGCTGCCCTACATCGAACGCGCGCTGGCCGGCGAAACCCTGATCTTCGAGGAACAAAACCAGCAGGACGGCGCCGAGCGCACCCAGGAAGTGACGTATATTCCGCAGCTGGGCGAGAACGGCGAAAGCGTGGCCGGCTTTCATATCATGCGCCAGGACATCACGTCCCAGCAGCGCGAAAAAAAGCGCCTGCTCAAGCTGGCCCAGGTCGACAACTTGACCGGCCTGACCAACCGAGCCGGCTTCCTGTCGAAACTCGACAGCGCCATGCGCGAGGCGGCCACGCGCGACCGGCTGATGGCGCTGATGTACATGGATCTCGACCGCTTCAAACCGGTCAACGACACCCATGGCCACGCGGTGGGCGACAAGCTGCTCAAGGCCGTCGCCGGACGGCTGACCCATGCGCTGCGCGGCACCGACATGGTGGCGCGCCTGGGCGGTGACGAATTCACCATCATCATGGAAGGCATCGGACGCGAAGACGACGCCACGGCGGCGGCCACCAAGATCGTGCACGCCATGCGCGAACCGTTCGACCTCGATGGCGTCACGGTGTCGGTCTCGGCCAGCATCGGCCTGACCTTCTACAAGGACGGCCCGCACGATCCGGACGCGCTGCTCAAGCAGGCCGACATGCTGCTGTACCGGGCCAAACGGGCCGGGCGCGACACCTGCCGCGCCGCCGCCTGACCCCGCCAGATACGCTATAGTATGCGATTGCATGCTTGAAGCGCGAATCCGATGCGGCTGTTGCACACCTCCGACTGGCACCTCGGCCAGACCCTCCACAATTACGACCGCAGCTACGA
>CBFGOU010000400.1:0-4977 GCA_965650445.1 uncultured Oxalobacteraceae bacterium
CTTCGATCGCATCCAGGCCGAGCGCATGACTGTGCCGGGCCGCCGCCGCGAAATCGTCGATGACCTTGTGCAGGCCAGCTTCATCGAGCGCGAGCGGCACGGTGTCGTCCTCGTTGTGGGGCAGCGCCGACGGGGCAACGGTCTGCCAGCCGCCCTCGCCGACCGGCACGTTGGCGCCGCCTTCCCAGGGCACGGTGGTCGACGCCTTGCGCCCCGCGTGCGCCAGCTGGATAGCCAGCCGGATCGGCGCATGGCGGCGAATCGATGCGACGATGGGAGCCAGCGCCGCGGCATGATCGTCCGACCAGATGCCCAGGTCGCGTGCGGAGATGCGCCCTTCCGGCGACACGGCCGACGCTTCCAGCGTCAGCAGCGCCGCGCCGGACAGGGCCAGGTGGCCCAGGTGGATCATGTGCCAGTCGGTGGCCAGCCCCTCGTCGGCCGAGTACTGGCACATCGGCGCGATGGTGATGCGATTGGACAGCGTGAGCGGCCCGAGTTCAAACGGTGAAAAGAGTTGGCTCATGAAGGTTCTGCCTTTACTACCATCAGAGCGGCGCGCAGGCCGGTCCGCACATCGGGATTCGGGAACACCACCAGTTCTTCCGGGTGGCGCACGGTGTACACGGTCGCGCCGTCGGTGGCGATGACCTCGCCCTGGCGCAGAGCGGTGAAGTTGTGGGTATCGCGCCCGAGCGTCATGGTAAAGCCGTCCGACAGCTTGATGATCTCCTGCGCCACCTTGTACACATGCGGCGCCGCCTTGGCCTGCATCGGACGCGCGCCACGCAGCAGGTCCGCCAGCGCGGTGGCGGCGTCGGCAAACTGGCTCAGGTCATTTTCGCCCAGCGTGCCGACCCGGCCCAGCTCCACCGTGCTGCCCATGGCGCCGTGGTGCTCGGCGCTGTAATAGCTGTAGGTGCCGGCCGATCGCGGGTTCATGATGACCGCACCGATACCGGCGCGGCCCAGCCAGTCGGTCAGCGTGCGCTGGCCGTGCGGCGCAATCAGCTCCGGCACGATCGCGAAGTTGGGGTAGGCCGAGGGGCGGATCGCGGTGTGCAGGTCGAGATGCCAGCGTACCGGCGCGGCCCCGGCAAAGAAGGCATCGGTGGCGGCGATCATGGCGTCGGCCCGGGCCGCCTCGGCCGCACCGGCCAGCGCACCGCGCACCGGCCGGAACATGCGGTTCAGGTCGGCGTCGATGAAGCGTTTGGCGGCGCCGATGGCGTCGATATTGCCGACGCAGACCATCAGGTCCACCGCCAGCGCCAGCGGCGCGCGGGCCAGCGCATCGAGCTCGTACGCCAGCATTTCGATCGGGCCGGTTTCGTCGCCGTGTACACCGACCGACACGATGACGCTGTCGCGCCCCGGCTGCGCGCCCTTGACGCTCAGGATACCGCGCGCAGGCTGTTCGACGCGGTAGCCGGCCGCAGCGAAAGCGCCGGCCACGGCGGAAAAATCGGCACTGGCCAGGCAGCGTACCGGTTCGGGCAAAGCCGCCATAACTTATGCCGCCAGCGTGGTGGCGTTGGTCGCTTCCGACAGGGCCCACACGTCGAGCATGGCCTGCTCCAGATCGGCCGGGACGCCGTAGCCTTCCAGCCCCATGACATTGGTGACCAGTTCCACCGCCTCCATCATGTCCGCTCCTTCGCCTGCATGCGCCAGCACCTGCAGCAGCAGCCTTTGCTGGGTGCGGTGCAGGGCCTGCTGGGCATAGCTGCGCAGCAGCTCCTGCGACTTGCCGCGCGCCGGCAGCTTGAGACCGCGTTCGAGCGTGTCGATGCCGGCCTGGGCGCGCAGCGCCATGCCGACCTGGAGGAACTGCGCCAGCGTCATGCCGGCCGGACGACGCACCGATACCGCCGCGAACAGGAAACCGGCTACCGCTTCGATCGCGTCGACCGCGCGCCAGGCATGGGAAAATGCCGGCGGCAGCGCCGGGTAGCTGTCCGCGTCCGACGATGCCGGCATCATCTGCGCCAGCATGTCGGGCTGGGCGAACAGGCCGGTCAGCTCGCTCATGCCGTTGGCGCCAGGCACCGCCAGCACGCCTTCGATCACCGCATGCAGCATCACCCGTGTGCGCGAGTCGACCTTGACCGACACCGCGCGTGGCACGGCCAGGGCGTTCGCGTCGAGCGCATCGAACATCTGCGCCAGGTGCAGTACGGCCCAGGCCTGGCCGAAGGCGGTGATCACCTCGGTTTCTCCGCACTGGTGCTCCTGCGCGAGCTGGCGCAGCATGAGCGGGCCGCAGCGGTTGACCGATTCGTTGGCCAGCACGGTGGCGAGGATCGCATTGGCGAGCGGATGGTCGAGCGGGTTGCGCGTTGCCACCAGCTGCGCCGGGAAGTAGGGCCGCAGCACCGGCTCGGCCCAGGCCATCCCGGTCAGCGGCAAGGCCGCCAGCAGGCGCTTGTAGCGGTTCTTGACGTTGGCAACCACGACGGCCAGTTCGGGCGCGGTGAGGCCAAGGCCGCCGGCCTTGCGGCGCTGCAGTTCCGCTTCGTTGGGCAGCTGTTCGAGTTTGCGCGACAGCGCGCCCTCGGCGTTCAGGCTGACGATCAGGCTGCCGTAGGAGTCGACCACGGCGCCATCGGCCTGGGCCTGCACTTCGCGCACCAGCAGGTGGGTCTGCAGCGTGTTGTCGCGCAGGACCAGGTGTTCGATCTGGCCGGTCATCTCGCCCAGGATGCGGTTGCGGTCCACGGCCGGCAGCTGGCCGGCATTGACTTCGGTGTCGAGCCAGATCTTGACGTTGACTTCGTGGTCCGAGCAGTCCACCCCGGCCGAGTTGTCGATCGCGTCGGTGAACACGTGGCCGCCGGCCAGCGCGTATTCGATGCGGCCGGCCTGGGTCGCCCCCAGGTTGCCGCCTTCGGTGACGACCTTGCAGCGCAGCTGGTTGCCGTCGACGCGGATGTTGTCGTTGGCGCGGTCCTTGACCTGCGCGTGGGTCTCGGTGGAGGCCTTGATGTAGGTGCCGATGCCGCCGTTATAGAACAGGTCGACCGGAGCGCGCAGGATGTGGTGCATCAGTTCTTCCGGCGTCAGCCGGGCCGCTTCGATGTCGAGCGCGGCGCGTACCTGGGGCGACAGGTCGATGCTGCGCGCCGTGCGCGGGAACACCCCGCCGCCGGCCGAGATGAGCGACTTGTCGTAATCGTCCCAGGACGAGCGCGGCAGCGCGAACAGGCGTGCGCGCTCGGCGTACGACTGCGCCACGTCAGGGGCCGGATCGAGGAAGATGTGGCGGTGGTCGAACGCGGCGAGCAGTTTGATCTGGCGGGACAGCAGCGCGCCGTTGCCGAACACGTCACCGGACATGTCGCCCACGCCGACCATGGTGAACGGCGTGCTGTTGATATCGTGTTCCATTTCATAGAAGTGGCGCTTGACCGCTTCGAACGCGCCCTTGGCGGTGATGCCCATCTTCTTGTGGTCGTAGCCGTTCGAGCCGCCCGAGGCGAACGCGTCGCCAAGCCAGAAGCCGCGCTGCACGGCGATGCTGTTGGCGATATCGGAGAAGGTTGCCGTGCCTTTGTCGGCGGCCACCACCAGATACGGGTCGTCCTGGTCGTAGCGCACGGTGTCGGCGGGCGGTACGATGGCGCCGCGCACCCGGTTGTCGGTCACTTCCAGCAGGCTGGCGATGAACAGGCGGTAGACCGCTTCGCCTTCGGCCGCCACGGCTTCGCGGCTCGGGTTGGCCGGCATCTGCTTGCACACGAAACCGCCCTTCGAGCCGGCCGGCACGATGACGGCATTCTTGACCATCTGGGCCTTGACCAGGCCGAGCACTTCGGTGCGGTAGTCTTCCATGCGGTCCGACCAGCGCAGGCCGCCGCGCGCGACCGGTCCGCCGCGCAGGTGCACGCCTTCGAAGCGGCGCGAAAACACGAAGATTTCGCGGAACGGGCGCGGTTCGGGCACCAGCGCCAGCTTGCTGGTGTCGAACTTGAAGATGATCTTGTCGCCCTGGTTCTGGTAGTAGTTGGTGCGTACCGTCGACAGCATCAGGTCGACCAGCGCGGCCAGCATCTCTTCCGTGTCGGCGTGGTTCACGCTGGTCAGGCGCTTCTTGACCGAGGCGATGGCCTCGGCGGCGGCAGCGCGTTCGTGTTCCGGACGGGCGGGGTCGAAGCGCTGGTGGAAGCTGTCCACCAGCTCCTTGACCATGTCGGGCCGGCGGCGCAGGGTGTCGGCGATATAGCGGATCGAGAATTTGGTGCCGGCCTGGCGCCAGTAGGCGATGTAGGCGCGCACCAATTGCACTTCGCGCGTGCTCAGGCCACCTTCGATCACCAGGCCGTTCAGGCGGCCATCCTCGGCCTCGTCGTTGAACAGCGCCGTGAACAGTTCCTGCGCCACCCGCACCACGTTCGGACGGGCCAGTTTGGCGGCGCTGTCGGCATCCACCGACAGGCTGGTGACGAAGCGCTTGCTGCCGTCGGCCAGGTGGATGGTGTAGGTCTGCTCGCGGTCGATGGCGACGCCGGCATTGTGCAATGCGGGCAGGATGCGCGAGAGCGACGGCACGCCGTCGATCGTGTACAGGCGGATCGATGCGCCACCTTCGGATTCGCCGGTCTCGATGCGTACCGCCACGTGTCCCGGCTGGCCATTGTTCAGGATGGCGTTCAGGTCCGCGAACGCCACGGCCGGGGCGGTGGCGGTCACGTAGTTGACCGGCAGGTTGGCGCACAGCTTGCGCAGGCTGGCGCGCACGCCGGTGTCGAACACGTTGTCGGTCAGCGCGGCAAACCGGTCGTGCCAGCCGTCGAGCACCGACAGCAGCGGCTGCTGGATGTCGGTTTCCAGGTCGAGCGGATAGCGCGCGGCATGCGCGATCAGATAAACGCGCGCCAGCGGACCGTCTGCCACCAGGGTTTGCGAGCGCACGTCGACGGCGCCCGAGCTTTCCTTGAGCGCGTGCGCCAGCGCCGCGGCCACGCTGGCGCTATAGCG
>CBFGOU010000401.1:0-4961 GCA_965650445.1 uncultured Oxalobacteraceae bacterium
GCCTGGGCCGCCAGCTCGACCCCGACCTGGACCTGTGGAAGACCGCCAAGCCCTACCTGGAGCGCTGGATGGGCGAGCAGATCGGCTGGCGCGGCCTGTGGGAACGCTTGAAGGAAGAGGCTCCGCGCTACAACAAGATCCTGCCGGCATTGCCGCGCCTGGTGCACCGGGCGCTGGAGCGGGAAGGCACGCGCGACTCCACCGACAACGACCTGCTGCGCCTGCTGGTGCTGGAACAACAGCGCACCAACCGCCTGCTCAGCTTTGTGGCGTATTTTGCCGGCGCCCTCGGCATCGGGCTGGTGGCGATCCAGCTGCTGCGCTGGTATCCGCAGTGATGCGTTGCCTATCGTCCATAAATGACTCAGAAGCCCTACAAAAGGCTTATAATTCAGGGTTTTGACGATTTTTGCGGAGTATTCAATGCCGATTTACGCCTACCGCTGCGAATCATGCGGTTTCGCCAAGGATGTCCTGCAGAAGATTTCCGATCCGGTCCTGACCGATTGCATTTCCTGCGGCAAGCCGACGTTCAAGAAGCAGGTCACCGCGGCTGGATTTCAGCTCAAGGGCACCGGCTGGTATGTGACCGATTTCCGCGGCGGCAATGCGCCGTCCACCGGCACCGCCGCCAGCCCGGCCACCGACAGCGCCCCCGCGGCGGCGCCGGCCGCCACCGAGACGGCCGCCAGCACCGCGCCGGCGACGCCAGCGCCAGCGGCGCCCGCCGCCAAGGATTGATGGGCATGGATGCGCCTCGCCCCGCATCCCTTAACCAACCGAGAGCACAATGCGTAAATATTTCCTGACCGGCATGTTGGTCCTCGTGCCCATCGCCATCACGGCGTGGGTGCTCAATCTGGTCATCAGTACACTGGACCAGTCGCTGTTGCTGGTGCCCGCGCAATGGCAACCGCGCGAGCTGCTGGGGCGCAACATCCCCGGCGTGGGCGCGGTCCTGACCATCGCCATCGTGTTCCTGACCGGCCTGTTGACCAATAACCTGGTTGGCAACTACATCGTGCGCCTGTGGGAAAAGCTGCTGCACCGCATCCCCGTGGTCAGCTCGCTGTACGGCAGCGTCAAGCAGGTATCGGACACGCTGTTCTCGTCCTCCGGCAATGCCTTCCGCAAAGCCGTGCTGCTGCCATATCCTCACCAGGACAGCTGGACCATCGGCTTCCTGACCGGGGTGCCCGGCGGCGACGTCAGCAACCACCTGGTCGGCGACTACGTCAGCGTGTACGTGCCCACGACCCCGAATCCGACCTCCGGCTTCTTCCTCATGCTCGAACGCTCCAAGGTGATCGAACTGGACATGACGGTCGATGCCGCCCTGAAGTACATCGTCTCGATGGGCGTGGTCGCCCCCGAGCAGCTGCCCCTGAAAACCACCGCGCCCGACCTGAAGGCGCCTGCCGAATAACCAACCTAGACTGCAAACTCCTATGTCCTCCATGCGTACAAACTACTGCGGCCTCGTGACCGAAGAACTGCTGGGCCAAACCGTCAGCCTGTGCGGCTGGGTGCATCGCCGCCGCGACCACGGCGGGGTGATCTTTATCGACCTGCGCGACCGTGAAGGTCTGGTGCAGGTGGTCTGCCATCCGGACAATGCCGCCGTGTTCAAGGCCGCCGAAGCGGTGCGCAACGAGTACTGCCTGCGCATCACCGGCACCGTCAGCAACCGCCTGGAAGGCACCGCCAACGCCAACCTCAAGTCGGGCAAGATCGAAGTGGTGGCCAGCGCCGTCGAGGTGCTCAACGCCTCCGTCGCGGTACCGTTCCAGCTGGACGACGACAACCTGTCCGAAACCACCCGCCTGACCCACCGCGTGCTCGATCTGCGCCGTCCGCAGATGCAAAACAACCTGCGCCTGCGCTACAAGGTCACGATGGAAGTGCGCAAATACCTCGATGCGCTCGGCTTCATCGACATCGAAACGCCGATGCTGACCAAGTCGACTCCGGAAGGCGCGCGCGACTACCTGGTGCCGTCGCGTGTGAACGCCGGTAACTTCTTCGCGCTGCCGCAATCGCCGCAGCTGTTCAAGCAGCTGCTCATGGTGGCCAACTTCGACCGCTACTACCAGATCACCAAGTGCTTCCGGGACGAAGACCTGCGCGCCGACCGCCAGCCGGAATTCACCCAGATCGACTGTGAAACCTCGTTCCTGACCGAGCAGGAAATCCGCGACCTGTTCGAAGACATGATCCGCATCGTGTTCAAGAACACCCTGAACATCGACCTGCCGAACCCGTTCCCGGTGATGGACTTCGCCACCGCCATGGGCCTGTACGGTTCGGACAAGCCGGACATGCGCGTCAAGCTGCAGTTCACCGACCTGACCGAGGTGATGAAAGACGTCGAATTCAAGGTCTTCTCGGGCGCGGCCAACATGCCCAACGGCCGTGTGGTGGGCCTGCGCGTGCCGCAGGGCGGCAACATGCCGCGTTCGGAAATCGACGCCTACACCCAGTTCGTGGCGATCTACGGCGCCAAGGGCCTCGCTTACATCAAGGTCAACGAAAAAGCCAAGGGCCGCGATGGCCTGCAGTCGCCGATCGTCAAGAACCTGCATGACGAAGCGCTGGCCAAGATCATCGACCAAACCGGTGCGCAAGACGGCGACCTGATTTTCTTCGGCGCCGACAAAGCCAAGGTCGTCAACGACGCCATCGGCGCGCTGCGCGTCAAGATCGGCCACTCGGACTTCGGCAAGAAAGCCGACCTGTTCGACGACGTGTGGAAGCCGCTGTGGGTGGTCGATTTCCCGATGTTCGACTACGACGAGGAATCGAACCGCTGGACCGCGACCCACCACCCGTTCACGGCACCGAAAGACGGCCACGAAGACATGCTCGAAACCAATCCTGGCGCCTGCATCGCCAAGGCCTACGACATGGTGCTCAACGGCTGGGAACTGGGCGGCGGTTCGATCCGTATC
Source organism: uncultured Oxalobacteraceae bacterium (assembly GCA_965650445.1). Taxonomy (GTDB): domain Bacteria; phylum Pseudomonadota; class Gammaproteobacteria; order Burkholderiales; family Burkholderiaceae_D; genus Telluria_A. The sequence goes on from CBFGOU010000401.1 coordinate 2,949, forward strand.
CACCGCGAAGAAGTGCAGAGCAAGGTATTCCGCGCGCTCAAGATCGATGCCGAAGAAGCCCAGCTCAAGTTCGGCTTCCTGCTCGACGCGCTGCAATACGGCGCGCCGCCGCACGGTGGCCTGGCCTTCGGCCTGGACCGCATCGTCACCATGATGACCGGTTCGGACTCGATCCGCGACGTGATCGCCTTCCCGAAAACCCAGCGCGCCCAGTGCCTGCTGACCAACGCGCCATCGGAAGTGGACGAGAAGCAGCTGCGCGAACTGCACATCCGTTTGCGTAACGCCGAGCCGAAAGTCGTCGCCTGAGCGATACACGCAAAGGAACGCTGCCGCCCTCGCGAAAGCGGGGGCGGCGGTGGTTCAAGTCCGTAGCGCGCAACCTGCAACCGTGACCTACAAAATCCCCGAATCCGTCCTGGTCGTGATCCACACGGCCGACCTCGAAGTGCTGCTCATCGAGCGCGCTGACAAGGAAGGCTTTTGGCAATCGGTCACCGGCTCGCTCGATTACGCCGACGAAGCGCTGCAAGCGACCGCCGCCCGCGAGCTGTTCGAGGAAACCGGCATCGTGGCCGACGGCAGCCGCATCGTGCTCAACGACTGGCACCTGTCCAACGTCTACGACATCTACCCGGTCTGGCGCCACCGCTACGCCCCCGGCGTCACCCGCAACACCGAACACATCTTCAGCGTTTGCGTCCCGCGCGACATTCCCGTCATCCTGAGTCCGCGCGAGCACACCCGCTACGCCTGGATGCCCTGGCAGGAAGCGGCCGACCGCTGCTTTTCGCCGTCCAACGCCGAAGCCATCCTGCACCTGCCGCGCAAAGCCCTGTTGCCGGGCTGAGACGGCCTCGTCGCAAGCGTGCACCGAAGCGACCGATTCCGCGTCATTTCATCCACAGCCGAAAATAAATTTATCGCCCGAATGCTGAGTACCATTCGGAAAACACCGAACCCCGGGAAGCTTGTCCTACAAACCTGATGGTTTCGACACGCGATTCTGATAACAAATGCACCCGCGAATGGAGAAACGCCTTCTGAGCCAAAGCGCGGTTTGATTTCCCGCAAACAGATATCGAGCCGCCGGCCATTTTTTCGCATGGCTTTAAACGCGCAACACCGCGTGCTAAATTCGATCCCACTTGCAACGGTTTCATATTGGTTAGGGGGGCGCCGTGATCGATCCGCGCGATATCGCCATCGTGTTCCAGGGCCGGCTGCCCATGCCCGATACGCTCGGCGGGCGCAATCTGCAGCGCACGATCGCGCGCCTGCGCCTCCTGCTGCCGCATGCGCCGGTCTACCTGGGCACGTGGGAAGGCTGTCCGCACGCGGGCAGCTACGGCTTCGACAGCGTCGTCATGAGCGCGGACCCGGGCGCGCTGCCGTGCTGCCGGCGCACCGGCCCCGCGCAGCCGAACAACGTCAATCGCCAGCTGGCCGGCGCCCAGGCGGTGCTCGGCTGCGTCGAACGGCGCTATACGCTCAAGCTGCGCCTCGACTGCGACGTCGCCAGCACGCACTTTCTCGACCTGTATGCAGCCCATGGCCGCAGAAGCGGCGGCAACGAACGCATCGCCGTAGCCGGCTTCTCCACCCTCGATCCACGCATGTTCGAGCACATGCCCTTCCACGTCTCCGACTGGTTCGCCCTGGGGCCGACCGAGAAGGTGAGGGCGCTGTGGAGCGCGCCGCTGATGACCGCCGCCGGCGCCACCCACTACGACCGCCACCCGCATGCCGCCGGCTCGGGCTACTTCGACCGGCGCTACCGGGCCCGCTTCGCCATCGAGCAGCACATCGCCGGCCACTACGCGGCGCGGCTGGGCTACGCCACGCCACGCTTTCATAACGATGCCAGCGCCGGCGTGCTGGCCGCGCACGACCGCTTCATCGCGCACGAACTGCTGCTGCTCGACGTGCCCGGCTGCGGCATCGCGCTGCCCGTCTGCGAACAATCGTCGCTGCACCACTTCGGCTGCCTGAGTTTTCTCGACTGGTACCGCG
>CBFGOU010000402.1:0-4952 GCA_965650445.1 uncultured Oxalobacteraceae bacterium
TCAGACAATACAGGCGCTACGCGAGGAAGGCGCCTGAGTTGTGTATAAAGGCATGTGCTATGCCGGGCCCCGCTGGGGCGGCGGCCGTGTTAACTGCTATGCTGCTGGAAAAGGTTACCCGTAAGGATTCCGACGATGCCGCTGCAACCGGGGCTGACCCTTCGGCAACCAGCCCTGATGCTTCTGATACAAAGAGTGGAGAAGATAAAGGATCGGAAAAGGGTGCTTTGCCGAAGCCGCCAACAGGGCCAGGTAGTGTGCCCAAGGATGAACGAGACCCTCAACGCTTTTTCGACCAAGATGCGCGCGAGCAAAAACGCGCAGATCAAGGTAATGAATGTGCTAACGGTTGCGGGACAACCATTGATGGGTCAAATTCGGCGGGCCACCACGTAAATAGGCATGCAGATGGTGGACGTACTGTTCCTGAAAACCATGCAGAAGTTTGCGTTGATTGCCATAGAGATCTTCATAGGAAATAACCATGAGCCAAACGGTAGCTGTTTTAAAAGACAAGAAACAACAACCTATTCCGAGTGTATGGAGAAAAACCATTTCGGAAATTGTGGAAGCATTTAAGGACGCAGATTTTACGCTCTCTCGGGGAATAAGTGGGATTCGTCCTATTTCTAAAGAGAATGCTGCGGGAATTGAGGAAACCATTCAAGACTATGGGGCTCAGCTAGTCAGCCTTCCAGAAGAAACATGGAACACGTCAGTATGTCAGTGGTATGGGCAGCATTGGGACGTTATGGTTGATCTTTATACGGTAGATGAGGGGGCTAGCGACTTGGTTTTGCAGCTAAGGGTTTATGAGGAAGGGACGGATTATATTTTCGAAGTCCATCTGGTTTATGTGCCCTGAGTAGACTCTTGGCGGCGATTGTTGGTGGTCGGGAGGGCGGACAAAGCCTCTCGGTTGCCATACCGCAGGGGCCGAAAATTGGGCTGTATTTCTTGGTGTTCTTGTTGTAGACAACGCCCAGCCGGCCAAGCCAGATCGCCAGGTCGAAGGTGCTGCCGGCTGCCCCCGCGCTGATGACCGCGCCTTCGCTTTTCCAGTGCACCAGATCCGTGGACGAGTAGGCAGTCACCGAGTTGAACCTGGTGTCGCTGTTCGCCTTGGCCGGGTTGGCCGCGTAGGTCACGGCACCCTCGTATTTGACGCCATACCAGTAATAGGTCGAGCCGACCTTGGTGACGCCACCACCTTGGGAATAGATGTTATTGCCCGAAGTGTCTTTCCAAAATACGTCGTTCTGGACGACAGCGGGAGCTGAATTGGCTGCCGTATAGCTCACCGCCAGGCAAGCCGCCCCCATCACGCGCCGTATAACGCTGTATAGTTTTGTCATTGCAAATCTCTCCAAAGTATTTTTTTCTTATGCCGTATTCAGGCGAACGCGGTCGCAATGCCGATTTCGCCAGATGGCAAAATAGACAAGCGATTGTGCGCACACTTTGGGCTGCCCGACCAATGGCGCCTTGGTATGGATGACGACAAGTCCGGCATACCTCCCGTGAACTATTTTTTGAAGGCCGACAATCTTGCTCGTGCGGAGGCAATGGGCTACACTCCGGCGCCGTCCTGCCGAACTGTGTGACCCTCATGAATATCGTCCTCAACGAAGAATTGCGTTCCTTCATCGACCCGCTGACCGCCAACGAACACGCCGCGCTCGAGCGCAGCCTGCTGGCCGAAGGCTGCCGCGACGCGCTGGTGCTGTGGGGCGATGTGCTGATCGATGGTCATAATCGCTACGCAATTTGCCAGCAGCACAATATTCCGTTCAAGACGGTGCAGAACACCAATTTCAACAGCATCGAAGACGTGATGCTGTGGGTGATCGACAACCATCTGGCGCGCCGCAGCGTGTCGGATTTCCAGCGCGGGGTGCTGGCCTTGCGCAAGAAGGACATCGTGTCCACCCGCGTGGCCCAGCGCGCTGAGACCGAGGCGCCGGTCGAGACTCCCGTCACCCCCGAGCCGCCGCCCTGGAACACGCGCGAAGACGTGGCCAAGGCCGCGCGCGTGTCGAGCAATACCATCAGCCAGATCGAACGCATCCAGAAGGCGGCCACGCCCGAACTGGTCGAAGCCGTGCGTTCCGGCACCATCTCGATCAATGCGGCGGCCAATGTGGCGTCCTTGCCGCAGGAATTGCAAATTGCCGCCGTTGCCGGTGGCCGCAAGGAATTGCAGGCCGCCGCGCGCCACGTGCGCGAGCAGAAAGCCGCCAGCCGGCCACCCCGAGAGCCGAAGGATGACGCCGAACCCATGGACGAGCTGGCAACCCTGCGCGCGCGGGTCGCCGAATTGAGTGCCGAGAATGTGGCACTGAAGCAAAAACTGGCGGAACTGGGCGCGTAGGCGGGCAGGCGCTTGTATAATCGATTGCTTCATTTCAGCAAAATGTGAAGCTCGGGAACGGCGTTGGCAAAACTCTATTTCAGGTATTCGGCGATGAATGCCGGTAAGTCGACCGCACTGCTGCAGGTCGCGCACAATTACGAAGAGCAGGGCCAGCAGGTCAAGCTGTACACGGCCGCCATCGACGACCGTTACGGTGTCGGCCAGGTGACGTCGCGCCTGGGCCCGAACCGCAAGGTCGATACCTTTGATGCCGCGACCGATTTCCTGGCCGAAGCGCCGGACGTCGCATGCGTGCTGATCGACGAGGCGCAGTTCCTGACCACCCGGCAAGTGCAGCAATTGCATCAGCTGGCTCAGGTGCGCGGCGTGCCGGTCATCTGCTATGGGTTGCGCAGCGATTTCCGAGGTGAACCTTTCCCGGGTTCGGCCTATCTGCTGGCGCTGGCCGACGACATCGAAGAATTGAAAAACATTTGCAGTTGCGGCAAGAAGGCCACCATGAACGTGCGGCTCGACGAGCACGGCCGCCGCATCCGCGAAGGCGAGCAGGTCAGTATTGGCGGCAACGAACGCTACCGCCAGGCCTGCGGACGCTGTTTCTACGCCGGCTGAGCGGCCCGCGCCGATGTCGCTGACCCACGCCTGCCGCACGCTTGCACCGGGCTGGCTATGCCAGCATGGCGACATGCTGCTGTATCTGGCACCCGTGGTGGCCCTGGCCTTGCTGCTGCGCCTGCTGGCCGGACGTCATCCGGTGTTCTTTGTGTTCACCGTCGCCGGCACCATCTGCCACGAACTGGCGCACTTTTGCGCCGGCCTGCTCACCGGCGCCCAGCCGGGCTCGCTGACCGTCATCCCGCGCCGCCAGGGCCATCATTGGCAACTCGGTTCGGTGACCCTGCATCGGGTCCGCTGGTACAACGCCGCCCCGTCCGCGCTGGCGCCGCTGCTGATCGTCCTGCTGCCGGCTGCGGTGGCCTGGTGGCGCACCCGGCCCGGCTGGCATTACGAATGGCGCGACGTACTGCTGGCATTTTTGCTGGCCCCGCAATTTCTGTCGTTCTGGCCATCGAAGGTGGACTGGCGCATCGCCGTGCGCTCGTGGCCGTATCTGTTCATCATCGCCCCGGCCGGCTGGCTGGCATTTCGATAACGGGGCATTGTTTCACTTTGTAAAAGGCATCGGCGCGCACTGCTGCGCCAACGTAAGCTTGGCTTAAGACGATACATGCAAGCTGCCTCTGCGCGCTGTGCGATCCTGTTAGAATCAGGGTCCGTTGAATGCGTGCAGTCCGCATACACCCCAGATTCAAGCTCGGAGAGACCAGAATGAAGAAGCATATGTTGATAGTCGCACTGGCACTGGCCGTGAATACCCACGCGGCGGTTCCCCAGGCCGAGAAGGTCGCCGGCACCCAGCTCAAGCCAATCGCCTCGCAAACCCAGGCGGCCCTGTGGTCGTCACGCTTGCTGGCGCGCTATCACTACAAGCCGACAGCGCTGGACGATGCATTGTCGGTCAAGATTTTCGACCGTTACTTCAAGGCGCTGGACGGCGAAAAGCTGTTCTTCGTGCAGTCCGACATCGATCAGTTCGACGGCATCCGCAACCGGCTCGACGATGCCATCAACAGCGAAAACCTGACCGCGCCATTCGCCATCTACGGCGTCTACCAGCAGCGCTTCAACGAGCGCATCGCTTACGCGCGCGAACTGCTCAAGACCAAATTCGATTTCACGGTGGACGAAACGTTCCAGATCGACCGCGAAAAAGCACCCTGGCCGAAAACCGACGAGGAAGCCAAGGACCTGTGGCGCAAACGCGTCAAGAACGACTGGCTGCGTCTCAAGCTGGCCGGCAAGGATGAGAAAGCCATCCGTGAAACGCTCGACAAGCGTTACGAGAATTACCAGGCGCGCGTACGCAAGCTGAACAACGAGGACGTGTTCCAGATGTTCATGAACGCTTACGCCACGGCGATCGAGCCGCACACCAATTATCTCGGTCCGCGTTCGGCCGACAATTTCGATATCGCCATGCGCCTGTCGCTGGAAGGCATCGGCGCGGTGCTGCAGACCCGCGACGAATACACGGTGATCCGCGAAATCGTGCCGGGCAGCCCGGCGGCGCTGTCGGGCAAGCTGAAGGTGGGCGACCGCATCGTCGGCGTGGCGCAGGGCGATAGCGCCCAGTTCAGCGACGTGCTCGGCTGGCGCATCGACGACGTCGTGCAGCTGATCCGTGGTCCCAAGGATTCGGTGGTGCGTCTGGATGTGCTGCCGGCCGACGCCAGCACCGATGGCAAGCACACCACGGTGTCGATGGTGCGCAAGAAGATCAGCATGGAAGAGCAGGCTGCCAAGAAGACCATCCTCGAAGTCAAGGAGGGCAACGTCAAGCGCCGCGTCGGCGTGATCTCGCTGCCGACCTTCTACCAGGATTTCGAGGCGCGCCGCAAAGGCGACAAGGACTTCAAGAGCGCGACGCGCGACGTGGCGCGCATTCTTGGCGAGCTCAAGCGTGAGAAGGTCGACAACGTCCTGATCGACCTGCGCAACAACGGCGGCGGTTCGCTGA
>CBFGOU010000403.1:0-4943 GCA_965650445.1 uncultured Oxalobacteraceae bacterium
CGGCTGCCAGGGCACTGGCGACCGCGAACATGACGAAGATGGCTTGTTTGCAGAAGACTTTGGTGCGGATCATGGTGGTTCCCTTGAGTGAGTTGACGCCATTGGCGCGTGGACTGAATTGGCACCTGCGCTCGGCGTGCCGTGCACACCGCAGCGGTGACGGATGAAGCATAGGGGCGGCGGGCAAGCCTTTCATGGGCGCTGGCGAACAGGCATGTTCGCCAGCGAAGCGAGCACCGATTGCCGTCCCGTGCAGGCGTGCTTTCCGGCCAGCGTCAGGCGATGCAGAGCGCAGCCTGGAATGGAGCAAGCAGGGACATCAACGCGGAAGGGTTGGCCGCGTTCAGGTCGTATTGCTGACCGTTGACGTAGGCACGAGCGCAAGTCGCGGAAGGGTTTTTGTTGGTGATAGACAGCGTGCTGCCATGGCGGAAAACAACGCCAGCGGCGCTGGCGGAGCTGCATGCCAGCACACTGGCGGCCGCGAGCGTGACGAACATGGCTTGTTTGCAAAAGACGTTGATACGGATCACGGTGCTTCCCTTGGGTGGGTGGACGCCATCGGCACGTGGATTGAACGGTTACCTGAGCCCGGCATGCCGCGCACACCGCTGCGGTGACGGAGGTGATATACAGGGTAGTTCGCGGAGGCGGGGACCCATTCTGAATGTGCTGCACCATGAAAGCGTGCGTGGTATGGGTCCCCGCTTGCGCGAGGACGACGGGAGTCGACGTCATCCATCACTAGCAATGACAGAGCCTAAGTTTTCGCTATCGAAGCGTGGAGTCGCCATCCGCACTACTCTGGCAAGCTCATGCAGCGCGGCTGTCGACAATCGCTTACTTGATGTCCCACTTGTTCACGACAAACTTGCCGACCTTGAACCAGACGTTCTTGATGGCCGCGCCGCCGCACCTCTGCCCCTTGAACACGGATGCCATGTACGACTTATTGTTCGAGACGTTGGTCGTCGACGCTGCCTCCCTCTGGGCGTTCAGGTCGTATTGGCGGCCATTGACGTAGGCACGCACACAGGTGTTGGCGGAATTGGCGTTGTACATGAACAGGGTGGTGTGGATGGGCCCGCTTTGAGCGCTGGCGGAACCGCCTGCCAGCGCACTGGCCGCCGCGAATGTGACGAAGATGGCTTTCTTGCAGAGGGTTTTGCTGAGATTCATGGTGATGCTCCTATTTGAGTTTTCGCTATCGAAGCGCGGATTCGCCATTTGCATGGCAGTGTGTTGAAAACAGTGCTGTAGGGCGGCGACCGGTCAGGCACCCGCCCGCTCGCTCGCACGGCATCGTTATGGCCAGCCCTTGCGGCACCGTTGTCGAGAATTGCTTATTGGATGTTCCACTGGTACAAGGAGTCATTCCCGACCTTGAACCAGACGTTTTTGATGGCTGCGCCGCCGCACTTCTGCCCCTTGAACACGGATGCCATGTACGACTTATTGTTCGAGACGTTCCGCGCAAACACTGCAAAGTTCTGGCCTTTCAGGTCGTACTGCTTGCCATTGATGTAGGCACGCACACAAGTGGTGGCAGGACGCATGTTGGCGACAAACAGCGTGGTGGGGCCTTGCCGCTCCCCGGCGCTGGCGGAAGCGCCTGCCAGTGCGCTGGCTGCAGCGACGGTGACGAAGAAGACTTTCTTGAAGATGATTTTGCTGCGATTCATCTTGATTTTCCTGTTTGAGTTTTCGCTATCGAAGCGTGGATTCGCCATCCGCACGGCAGTGTGTTGAAAACAGCGCTGTGGAGCGGCGGCCGTTCAGTCACCCGCACGCCGGCCCGCAAAGTCCTGCTATGGCAAGCTCATGCACAGCGGCTGTCGAGGATCGCTGATTAAATGACGAAGATGCCTTTCTTGCAGAAGATTTTGCTGAGATTCATGTTGATATTCCTTTGAGTTTTCGCTATCGAAGCGTGGATTCGCCATCCGCACGGCGGTGAACACTGCGCTGTGCCGCGGCGGCCGTTCAGTCAGCCGCACGCCGGCCCGCAAGGCCCTGCTATGGCAAGCTCTTGCGGCGCGGGTGCCGAGAATCGCTTATTGAACGTACCACTGGTACACGTAGTCGTTCCCGACCCAGAACCAGACGTTTTTGATGGCCGCGCCGCCGCACTTCTGCCCCTTGAATACCGATGCCATGTACGACTTATTGTTCGAGACGTTGGTCGTCGTCACCACCTGGTTCTGGCCGTTCAGGTTGTACTGCTTGCCGTTGACGTAGGCGCGCACACACGTGGCGCCAGGGTTGTTGTTGGCGATAACCAGCGTGGTAGGGCTGAGCCGGGAGCCGGCGCTGGCGGAGCCGGCCGCCAGGGCGCTGGCTGCGGCGAGGGTGACGAAGATGGCTTTCTTGAAAAAGTTTTTGCTGAGATTCATGCGATTTCCCTATTTAAGTTGACGCGATCGACGCGTGGATTGTGATGTCGCTGCCGGTCGGTGGATCGGCCACACCGGCGGCGACGGATGAAGCATAGGGAAGCCTGGCAGGCGCTTCATCTCCCGCTGCGAACGGTTTTCAACGCCAGCGAAGTGCGTGATGGTTTGGAGTTGCGGCAGGCCATTGCGCTCTTGTGACGGCCGCCTGTTCGAGTGCCACACCGGCCTGGCATTGCCTTTTCAGCAATGCGAAGCTCCTGCCGTGCCAACGACGTCATCGCGCCAGTTGAGCTTTGTTGTGGATTCCGCCGCGGTTTGTTGAGATTTGTGTGGTCGCTCTGCGCTTACCATGATCTGGTCGCTTGGATATAAACCGGGCGCAACAGGGACTACCCCGGAACAGGCCGCAGGGCTTGTCTAACACACTGATCAATCGCGAGGTGCACCATGTTTTCGACTATCTATTTCGCTCTATGTTCCGGACTTGCACAGCGCGCCACGTTGCCCGCCTATGCCTCCGCCATGCTCGACGGCGCTGCCGAACGCGCCTATTGCACGGTCGACGAGGTGCTCGACTGCTCGGCGCGCAAGCTGGGCGACACCGATGTCGCACGCCTGGTGGCGGCGGCGGACGCTTCGCTGCTGCTCGGTTACGACGAAGATGCCGAGGAAATGTACCGGCGCGCGCAGAAATTCACCGTCAACGACAATGACCGCCTGCGCATCATGTCATGCCGCAACACCGGCTGGCAGCTGATGATGCGCGACCGCTATGCCACCACCGCCAAATGCTTCGCCCGCATCGTGCACGACGAGGCCGCCACCAAGGTCGAGCGTACCGAGGCCCTGATCGGCTTTGCGCTGGTGCAGCACCAGCTGGGCCGCCAGCGCGATGCCGACAACGCCCTGCTGGAGGCGGCCGCGCTGGCCGACGAGCACGCCGAACCGGGCTGGCGCCTGGTGATCGGCCTGCTGGCGCGCGAGTTCGATGTCCAGCTGCGCATCCGCACCTCGACCACCCTGAACGATCACGCATTCTGGAGCTCGGCGCACCTGGTCCAGACCCAGGGCGGCAACGACCGCGCCGAGACCACGCGCCGGCTCACCGCCACCTGCGCCCTGCTGGCGCCGCTGCCGGCCTTGATCACCCAGCGCAACGATTACCTGGAGCGGCTGGCCGCGCTGGCCGCCAGCGACCGCATGGCTGCCGCGCCGCTGATCGAAATCGCTCACCATGCGCACAATTTCCGCAGCGGCGCGCAAGGCTTCCTGACCAAGATCGATATCGCGCTGGCAGCCTTTGTCGGCGGCCTGGACGATGTGGCCGAGGCCGTGCTCGGCAAGCTCAGCCGCACCGAAACCGAACTGGGCGCGCGCCGCTGCAACTTCGACTACCTGTATTGCGTCTCGCGGATCGCCGCGCGCCAGGGCAATCCGGTGCAGGCCCTCAAGCTCTACGCCAGCTACACGGCCGAGGCCCTGCGCTGCCTGCGCAGCGAAGCGCCCGAGTCCGGTGCCATCCATCCGCAGGCCAGCCGCGCGCTGGCCGTCGACGACCTGTCGGCGCGCCTGCCGGCAAAGTACCGGCGCGCCTACCGCTTCATCGTCGAAAACCTCGAACGCGCGGACCTGAGTACGCGCGAGGTGGCCGCGCAGATCGGCGTGACCGAACGGGCGCTGCAAATGACCTTCAAGCGCTGGATCGGCATCGCGCCAGGCGGCCTGATCCGTAAGCTGCGGCTGGAAGGCATCCGCGGCGAACTGCTCAGCGACGAGCGGGTCAACGGCTCGATCGTCGATACCGCCAGCCGCTGGGGCGTGAAGAGCCGTTCGGTGCTGGCCAAGGGGTACCGGCGCCAGTTCAACGAGTCGCCATCCGACACCATCCACCGCTAAGCCGCCACCGCCATGACCACATCTACTTTCGCACGCCTCCGCCGCGCCGTACGGCTGAGCACATTTCTGGCAGCCGGCGCCGCCGCCGCGGCCATGACCCTGGCCGCCCCGGTCCACGCCGAGCGCATCGTCTGGCAGGGCAACCGTTTCGAATACGTTGCCGACCGCAAGGACCTCAAGGACGTGCTGCGCGATTTCGGCGCCAGCCAGCATGTGATGACCTGGATCTCGCCGCAAGTCGAGGGCAGCGTCACGGGCCGCTTCAACAGCTCGCCCCAGCAATTCCTCGACAAGATGACCGCCTCGTTCGGCATACTCTGGTATTACAACGGGGCGGTGCTGCGCATCTACGGCGCCAACGAGGCGAAAAGCGCCACGCTGGGCCTGTCGCATGCCAGCACCAGCGATCTGCGCCAGGCGCTCGCGCGCCTGCAGATCGAGGATTCGCGCTTTCCGGTGCGCTACGACGATATCTCGCGCACGGCGGTGGTGTCCGGGCCGCCGCACCTGGTCGATCTGGTCAGCGATGTCGCGCGCCTGATCGACCATGCGCAGGTCTCGGGCGACGCGGTGGTGGTACAGCGCTTTCCGCTGCGCTATGCCTCGGCCACCGACAAGACCATCACGATCAACGGGCGCAGTGTCAGCGTGCGC
>CBFGOU010000404.1:0-4941 GCA_965650445.1 uncultured Oxalobacteraceae bacterium
GTGGTCTCGAAATAATCGATCGGCAGCGACAGCAGGTGCGAAAAGGTGCGCCGGGTCAGGCGGATGTCGATCTTGTTGGTGGCGGCCAGGGTCAGCATCTGGCGCAGGTAGCCGAAGGTCGAATCGAACGCCAGCGCGATGATGATGCCCACGCCCAGCACCCACAGGGTGGACTGGCTCTGGTGCACCAGCACCTTGTCGATGACGAGCTGGAAAAAGATCGGCGAGGACAGGGCCAGCAAATGCATGCAGCCGGCGGTGATGGCGATGTCGCGGAAAGCCGTCTTCTGTTTCAGAATTTCGGGAATGAACCAGCGCAGCGAAAACGGCTGGTTGGGATCGGTCAGCCGGTGGTGGCGCTTGACGAATACCACGTCGCCTTCCCAGCGCGAACAGAACTGCTGCTGGTTCAGCAGCAGCACATTGGCCACGTCTTCGAGCGGATCGAGAATGGCAATGCTGGCATTGTCGCCTTCGCCGCGCACGCCCACCACGATCACGCCATTGCCATTGGCCAGGCGCGCGATCAGCGGAAACACGCCGCCCTGGCCGAGCAGGCCGGTCCAGCTCAGCTTATCGTTGCGCGCCTTCATGCCGATGTCCGAGGCGATGCGCAGCACCAGCGAGGGCTTGGGTTCTTCGGCAGTGAGCGCGTAGTCGTCGATCAGCCGCTCCGGATTGATCTGGATGCCGTGATGCTGGGCGATCGCGGTCAGGCACTGGATGACCGAATGGGAAAAGTTTGCACTCATGTTGCTTGGGGACTCTCCGCGGCGGACCGCCTTAGTATGGGTTCGTGGCAAGATTCTACTCCAGCACTTGTGTCGCAAAGTCGCAAATAGGCCGCACTAAAGCCTCTTCCTCGCCGCTTCATTGGACCGCTGGGCCACGTAGGATGCATACTGTTGCCATGCCGCCAGCATCTTGACAGCGTTTCCGGCCATCAAAGATACTGGATCATTGCCCGCCCCCTCCACCGACCCTTGGATGGCCGACCATGAGCCAAGACATACCCGTAGTACTGCTGAACTTCAACCGGCCGGATCTGACCGCGGGCCTGATCGCCGATCTGCGCCAGGTGCAGCCGCGCAAGGTGTATTTTGTGGTGGATGGGCCACGCCCCGGCAACGAAGCCGATGTGGCCGCCTGCGCCGCGGTAGCCGAGCTGATCAAGACGATCGACTGGCCATGCGACCTGAAGGCACGCATCAGTCCGGTCAACCTGGGCTTGCGCCGCAATGTGCGCACCGCGATCGACTGGATGTTCGCCGAAAACGAGGTCGGCATCGTGCTGGAGGACGACATCCGCTTCGGCCCCGGCCTGTTCGAGTATTTCGCCCGCGCGCTCGATGCCTACAAGGATGACGCGCGCGTCGGCGCCATATCCGGCAACAACATGGTCGGGCATTTGCCGGGCTGCCCGGTGCCGGGCGATGATTATTTTCTGTGCAGCATTTTTCACTGCTGGGGCTGGGCCACCTGGCGCGACCGCTGGGCCCTGTACGACGATAACGTCGAGCAAGACGATGCCTTCTTCGCCGAACAATTGCCGCAAGTGCTGCAGAGCGAGGGCGCCTTGCAATTCTGGAACGGCGTGCGCGCCAGCCTGCAGCGCGGCAGCGTCAATTCCTGGGCCTGGCGCATGCAGCTGTCGCTGTGGCGCGCCAAGCGCTTCTGCATCACGCCCGGTGTCAATCTGGCCACCAACGTCGGCTTCGACGGCGATTCGACCCATACCCTGTCGCGGCCCTGGTGGCTGCAACACTGGAGCGCGGGCCGGCTCGACCCCGCGCGCGCGCTGCCGCAAGAACTGCGCGGCGACCGCCGCTTCGATATTTTTGAAAACCACATCATCCTTGGAGTCCCCATGACGAAAGCCCTCGATCTCGGCTGCGGCCTGAACCCGAAAAACACCTGCGGCGCCGACGTCATGTATGGCATCGACGTGCGCGATATCCCTGAACTGAACATCAAGCGCGCCGACCTCGTCATCGAGCCGATCCCGTTCGAGGACGACTATTTCGAATACGTCACCGCGCACGATTTCATCGAACACATTCCGCGCCTGATCTACGCGCCCGAGCGGCGCTATCCCTTCATCGAGCTGATGAACGAGGTCTACCGCGTCCTGAAAATGGGCGGCACCTTCATGTCGTTCACCCCGGCCTACCCGCACGCCGAAGCCTTCCGCGACCCGACCCACGTGAACATCATCAGCGAGCAGACCTTCCAGGCCTATTTCGACGATACCAACCGCTGGGCCGCCATGTACGGCTTCAAGGGCGCGTTCCAGATCACCAGCCAGGAATGGCGCGGCCCGCACCTGCTGACGCTGCTGCGCAAGGTGCCGGTGCCGGCCACGGGAATCAAGCTGTAAGGAAGGAAAGCGCAAGCGATGAAAAATCTGGTGCAAATCATTTGCGGCTGCGGCGCGGCCGAAACCATCGAAGAGTGTGCGCGCGTGCCGCAAGCGCTGGGCGCGACCATCATTGTCGTGCACGGCATCTGGCCGCGCCTGAACCATCCGAACAGCGACGCGGCCAACGATTACAGCGATCCCTCGCGCTGGGTCAGCCCGACCCACCAGATCGACGATGTGGCCGCGATCGCCAAGCGCAATGGCTGGCATTTCATTCAGATGGACAAGTTCGCCTTCAACGGCGAACAGTACAACGTGGCGCTGGCCTATATCCGCCAGCACAACATCGCTTGCGACACGATCTGGTTCGTCGATTCCGACGAATGCATCGACCCGGCCGACACCCCGGCACTGCTGGCCGAAGTCGAACTGTTCCGCCAGCACGGCATCGGTTCGGTGCGCTTTCACAAGCGCACCGAGATCGTGCGCGACTGGCGCGGCTTTTCCTACGACATTACCGGCGGCAATTACGGCATCGTGATGGGCGCGGCCCTGCAACTGGAACGCGAAACCTATTTCGACGGCAATTTCTTCTTCAAGACGCCGATTTCCTACGGCCTGACCTCGGTGCCGCTGTTGCATCTGCACCACTTCCGCAAGAACGCGGCTTCGCGCGTGCACGACGGCATCTGGGAAGGCGGCGGCATGAAGGTCGACCTGAGCACGGTGCCAGCCCTGCCGGAGACCGATTACATCCGCCAGTTGAAGGCCAAGTACCAGGACTTTCACGAAGACACCGGGGAGTATTACCTCGGCAATGCCGTTTACGCTGACCAGGCGGGCAAGCCGTGAAGGTGCAGATGACGGACATGGCGCGCAACGGGCGCTTTGGCAATAACTTCTTCCAGTTTTACTTCCTGAAGTTGCTGGAGAAAAAAACCGGCCTGCGCGCGACCTGCGCGCCGTGGCAGGGCGATTTCTTTTTCGACCTCGACTATTCGAAGGAAGTGCAAACACCCGATCTGGTGCTGGACCTGGAGCCGGAGACCGACCGGGCCGCCGGCTACGCGCCGCAGATCGAGCGCATCCTGGCGCAGACGCAGCTGGGCGAGCACGGCGTGCTCGACATCAACGGTTACTTCCAGTATCACACCCGCTATTACGCGCCGGAGCGCGCCCATTTCGACAGCGTATTCCGCTTCAAGCAATTGATGGACGATCGCATCGGCGCGGCCTGCCGCCAGCTCGGGCTGGACCAGCGCTACCTGCTGGGCGTGCACGTGCGCGCTGGCGACTACCGCAAATTGAGTCCCTACCACAACGTCTTCTGGCTCCCCGGCGACCAGCAGTATTGCGAAGCCATCAGCGCCGTGCTGGACGCGTATCCGCGCGATACCACGCTGTATCTCGCCAGCGACGAGCTGGATTATTACCGTCCCATGCTCGAGCGCGAAGGCTTCGGCTGCGTCACCCGCAACGAGCTGTTCGGCGAACTGGACGCGACCATGGGCCTGGGGGTGGACTTCTACATGCTGGCCCACGCCGATGCGCTCGTGATTTCGAACAGTTCATTTTCTTACGCCGCCGCGATGTGCAACAGGAATGCGCGCCTGTTCATGCGTCCCGGCGGCCGTGCGGGCGGCTTCGTGCCGTTCGATCCCTGGAACAGCCACGTGCTGATTCCGCGCACAACGACAACTATCCAAGCGGGGGTGCCAGCATGAAAGCGGTGATTTTGGCGGGGGGCCTGGGCACCCGCATCAGTGAAGAGACCACGGTGCGTCCCAAACCCATGGTGGAGATCGGCGGCAAGCCCATCCTGTGGCACATCCTCAAGAGCTACTCCAGCCACGGCATCAACGACTTCGTGATCTGCTGCGGCTACAAGGGCTACATCATCAAGGAATTCTTCGCCAACTACTTCCTGCACACCTCGGACGTGACCTTCGACATGAACGAGAACAGCATGAAGGTGCACACCCGCCACGCCGAGCCGTGGCGCGTGACCCTGGTCGATACCGGCGAAGAGACCATGACCGGTGGGCGCCTGAAGCGCATCCGCAAATTCGTCGACGACAGCGACGCCTTCTGCGTGACCTACGGCGACGGCCTCTCCGACATCGATATCGCCGCCTCGATCGCCTTTCACCGCCAGCACGGCAAGCTGGCCACCGTCACGGCCGTGCAGCCGCCCGGGCGCTTCGGCGCCATCGAACTGGACGGGCAGGAAATCCGCGGCTTCCAGGAAAAAGTGCAGGGCGACGGCAACTGGATCAACGGCGGCTTTTTCGTCATGTCGCCGCGCGCGCTCGACTATGTGGACGGCGACGACATCGTGTGGGAGCGCGAGCCGATGGAGCGGCTGGCGGCCGACCGCCAGATCGACGCTTTCCTGCACCGCGGCTTCTGGCAGCCGATGGACACCCTGCGCGAGAAGCAGCACCTCGACGCGTTGTGGCAGTCGGGCAGGGCGCCCTGGAAGACCTGGGCATGAACGCCGCGTTCTGGCAGGGCCGGCGCGTCTTCCTGACCGGCCACACCGGCTTCAAGGGCGGCTGGCTGAGCCTGTGGCTGCAGCAGCT
>CBFGOU010000405.1:0-4938 GCA_965650445.1 uncultured Oxalobacteraceae bacterium
CTTCGGCCACTGGGGCCGGGGCCGGTGCCGGTGCCGGCGCAGGCGGCGCCGCTACCGGACGACCCAGCTTGTACACCAGGCTGACCGAGTACATGTTCACGTGCCCATTGTTGCGGACCGCGTCGTCGATGCGATAGCGCTCGGCTTCGCCGCGCAAGGCCAGTGCTTCGGAGAATTTGTATTCCAGACCCAGACCGATCTTCGGATTGAGCTTCTTGTCGCTCTGCTCAGGATCGGTCAGCGCCCACAGGCGGTTGCCGCTGAAGTTGGTGCGCGCCTTGGCGTAGTTCATGCCGGCGCGGCCCAGGATCGAGAAACGCTCGCTCAGCGGAATCTGGCCTACCAGATCCAGAAAGACGCCGCGATAACCCATCTCGGCATTGAGCGCGCCGCCCTGCACGGTGGTGGTGCGGTAGCTGAATTCGCCCAGAT
Source organism: uncultured Oxalobacteraceae bacterium (assembly GCA_965650445.1). GTDB lineage: Bacteria > Pseudomonadota > Gammaproteobacteria > Burkholderiales > Burkholderiaceae_D > Telluria_A. The sequence continues at coordinate 433 of CBFGOU010000405.1, forward strand.
CGAACCAGCCGGCTTCGATCGCAAGGTTGCGGTTGAGCTGCTTGCCGACGAACAGTTTGTAGCCGACGTCTTTTTCATCGGTGCCCCAGGAATTGACCGTGCCGCCCGGGGTATTCAGATTCACCAGGACATCGCGCGCTTTGATGTTGGTGTCGGTGCGGCCGATGCCGGCGCCGATGTAGGTGGCGCTGTTGGCCCAATCCGGATTAACGAAGTCGTCGGCGGCATTGGCCGGGTGGGCCGCCAGCACAGCCATGCCGAGTGCGCTCAAAGCACCGATATTTTTTGCAAATTTCATATTATTCTCTCGCTTGTGTTGTTGATCATGAGGGCATCCAGAACTCCGTCTGGCTGCACTCAACTATTACTTGTTGCCAACGATGCATCCGTTCGTTGGCGAACATAGCCTATCAAAAACACAACGAGTTCGCACAAAAACAACGTGGAGCGCGCATGAATTATTGCTACGGCGTGCTATCGCCCTCCGTGGCAAGCAGTTCTTCCTCCTGCTGCTTGCGCAGGGCGGCCATGTGGATGGCGTATTGCTCGAAGCGCTTGTCATCCTCGCTTTCCGGTACCCACTTCGGCACGCTGACCGTGTCGCCGCCGCCGTCGACCGCCACGAACACGATCAGGCAGCGCGTGGTGCGCTTGCGCGCGCCGGTCTTGGGCTCGGTGGCCGAGACGTCGATGGCGATGTGCATGCTGGAATTGCCGGTGTACACCACCGTGGCCTTCACTTCGACGATCTGGCCGATGAAGATCGGCTTATAGAAGCGGATGCCGCCGATGTAGACCGTCACGCAGTAGTAACCGCTCCAGCCGACCGCGCAGGCGTAGCCGGCCTGGTCGATCCACTTCATCACGGCGCCGCCGTGCACTTTGCCGCCGAAATTGACGTCGGTCGGCTCGGCCAGAAAACGCAAGGTGATCTCGCGCGACCGCGGTTGGGACAGATCGTTCATGCCGGCGCTCCTTCAGGAAATTGCGGTTGTTCGAGGTACAAGTCTTTCGCCGAGGCGCGCACGCATTTGAGCAGCAGCTCGGCGCCCGGCGAGAGCAGATGGTCCTGCTGGCGGATGATGCCGAAGGCGTCCATCTTGCACGGCAGCTCGATCGGCAGGATCGACAGCACGTTCAGGCTGGCATAGTACTTGGCCACTTCCAGCGGCATGACGTGCAGCGAATCGGTGCTTTGCAGCAGCGCGGTGATCAGCAGCAGCGCGGTGGTGTCGACCACATTGACCGGAGTGGGCAGCCCGGCGCGCCGGAACATCATGTCGAAGCGGTGCCGCAAAATGCTGCCATTGGGCGGCAAGATCCACGCCTGATCGGCGATCTCCTTGAGTTCGAGTTTCTTTGCAGCGAGCAGCGGATGGCCGACCCGCACCACGGCGCAGGCAGGCTCTTCGGTCAGTTCCTCGTAGATCAGGCCAGCCGTGTTTTCCTTTTCCAGAATCCGCCCGATCATGAAGTCGAGCATGCCGTGCTGCAGGCGCTCCAGCAAGATATTGCTGCCCTCCATGTGCACGCCTATGCGCAGCATGGGCGCCTGCTGCTTGACCTTGGCAATGGCTTGCGGCAGCAAGGCCATGGCGGGCGTCATGATCACGCCGACTTCGACCTGGCCGGCCAGCCCGGCCTTGAGCGCGACGATGTCGTCGTGCGCGAGCGCCAGGCTGGTCAGGGCCATGCGCGCATGGCGGATCATGGTTTCGCCAAACATGGTCGGTTCCATCCCGCGCGGCAGCCGTTCGAACAGGCGCACGTCAAGCATCTCTTCGAGATCCTTGATTTGCTTGGACGCGGCAGGCTGCGTCATGTGCAGTTCTTCGGCGGCACGGTGGATGTTGCGGTGATCGTCGAGCGCGATCAGCAGCAGCAGCTGGCGCGTTTTAAGGCGCGCCTTGAGGAACCAGCCGGGGTTGAGTGTATCCATCATGGAATAATACCCCCATTATTATCGATAACGTTAAAAAAGTATCGATCCGGGTATCACTTGCAACCGGGGCCAGGATTGGCGGCAGGGCCGTCGGCGGTTTGCGCGACGAAGGCGATGCTGCCGTCCTTGTTGTATTTCAGCTCCTCCACCGCGACCGAGCGGCGGAATTCGCCGCCGGTGGGCAGCTTGCTGTTGTGGTAAAACACGTAAGACTTGCCGTTGAAGTCGACGATGGCCTGGTGGATGGTTTTCACGCCATCGTTCTTGTCCATGATCTTGCCGCGGAAGGTCCATGGACCGGTCGGGCTCTTGCTGGTCGCGTACACCATTTCTTCCGGGAAGTAGCGCGAGTACGACAGGTAGTAGGTGCCCTTATGCTTGTGCACGTACGGCGCTTCGGTGAACGATTCCAGGTTCGTCACCGTCATGATCGGGCCGTCGAGCTCGATCATATTGGCTTTCAGCTTGGCATACTTGAGCACCATATTGCCCCAGTACAGGTAGGCCTGGCCATCGTCGTCGACAAACACGCCCGGGTCGATATCGTCCCACGAGATTTCCGTCTGACGGGTCATGTCGTTGGTGATCAAGGCCGAACCGCGCGCGTCGACGAAGGGCCCGGTCGGGCTGCTCGACACCGCCACGCCGATCGCCTTGCCGGGAATGCTGCCATGCTCCATCGGCGCATAGAAGTAGTACTTGCCGTTGCGCTTGACGACATCGGCGGCCCAGGCATCCTTCTTGGCCCACTTGAAGGAGGCCGGGGTCAGCGGGGAGCCATGATCGGTCCAGTGCTTCATGTCGCAGGAGGACAGCACGCGCCATTCGTTCATCACGTAGTCCTGCTCGCCCTCCTTGGCCTGGTCGTGGCCCACGTACAGGTAAGTCCTGCCGTTATCGACCAGCGCAGCCGGGTCGGCCGTGAAGTACTCCTTGACGATCGGATTGCCGGCGTGCGCGCACAAGGCCGCTGCGCCGAGCGCCAGCGCGCTCAGTGACTGCTTGATCATGGTCTCTCCTGTTGTTATCTATTTTTTTTTGTACTTCGTTTGAACCGGTTTCAGTTGCGCCGCGCTGCCCCCATCGCCATCAGGCGCTGAACGACGCAGAACACGAACAGCAGCGCGCCGATGACAATCTTGGTCCACCACGAGCTGAGCGTGCCGTCGAAGGCGATCAGGGTCTGGATGGTACCCAGCACCAGCACCCCCGACAGCGCGCCGGCGATATAGCCGTAGCCGCCGGTCAGCAGGGTGCCGCCGATGACCACCGCGGCAATCGCATCGAGCTCGGTGCCCTGCGCGTGCAGGCCATAACCGGACAGCATGTAGAACGAGAACAGCACGCCGGCCAGCGCGGCGCAAAAGCCGGAAAAGGCGTACACCAGGATCTTGGTGCGCGCCACCGGCAAGCCCATCATCAGGGCCGACTGCTCGTTGCCGCCGATGGCGTAGATGCCGCGGCCAAACGCCGTGAAGTGGGCCAGGTACATGGCCAGGCCCAGCATCGCCAGCGCGATCACGGCGCTGGGCGAAATGAAGCCGCCCAGGACCGGCAACTGGCTCTGCGACATGGACAGGAACAGCGGATTGTCGATGGTGATCGAATTAATGCTGATCAGGTAGCACAGGCCGCGCGCGAGGAACATGCCGGCCAGGGTCACGATGAACGGCTGCAGCTTGAAATAATGGATCATCGCGCCCATGGCGCCGCCGAACAGCGCGCCCAGGGCCAGCACCAGGGCGATCACGGCGATCGGGTTCCAGTGCGCCACCTGCAGCAGCCAGGCCGACATCATGGTGGTCAGCGCCAGCACCGAGCCGACCGACAGGTCGATGCCGCCGGCGAGAATCACAAAGCCCATGCCGACCGCCAGCACCAGCAGGAAGGCGTTATCGATCAGCAGGTTCAGGATCACCTGCACCGACAGGAAGCCCGGGTAGGCCACGCCGCCGATGGCCAGCATGGCGATCAGCAGCACAACCGTCACCAGGGACGTAAAGTAAGGCGACTTCATGCGGTCCTCCGCGCGAACATTTGCTTGAATTCGTCCGACTGCGACAGGCAGACCAGGAAGACGACGATGGATTTGACGACCATGTTCACTTCCGGCGGCACGCCGAGCGAATAGATGGTGTAGGTCAGGGTCTGGATGATCAGGGCGCCGATCACGCTGCCGACCAGGCTGAACTTGCCGCCCGCCAGCGAGGTGCCGCCCAGGGTCACGGCCAGGATGGCGTCCAGTTCGAGCAGCAGGCCGGCGTTGTTGGCGTCGGCGCTCTTGATGTTCGAACTGATCATCAGGCCGGCCAGGCCGGCGCAGGCCGCGCAGAAGATATACACGAACACGATCAGGGTCGCGGTCTTGAGACCGGCCAGGCGCGCCGCCACCGGATTGATGCCGACCGCCTGGATGAACAGGCCCAGCGCGGTGCGGCGCATCATGAAGGCCACCAGCGCGAACACCAGCGCCACCACGGTCAGCGAAAACGGCAGGCCGAACAGATAGCCGCCGCCCAGCATGAAGAACGGTTCGTGATACACGGTGACGATCTGGCCGTCGG
>CBFGOU010000406.1:0-4932 GCA_965650445.1 uncultured Oxalobacteraceae bacterium
CGTGATCAGTCTTGTCGTTCATGCGGATTACACCGCGTCCTTGATGCTTCATACATTCCTGCTCCCTATGTGTTGGAGGCCGGGCCGGCTTCCATCAGGTGCCACGTCAGTTCCGCGGGATCGAAAGGCGGTTGCTCGCCATGCCATGAATTCGGAAAATGCTGTCCAGCGACTAGCCAGGCCTGGCGCCACGGCTGGTTCAGCGCAACACGTGCTGGATGGCCGGGCGCAAGCCATGGCTGCCACACGCCGGTCACCGGGCAGGGCGTGCCCACAGCGCACGAGAGCGCCGGCTCCGCCAGCGGGACTTCGCGCGCCACGCCGACCACGGCGACTGGGGCGACCGCGGTGTGATCGCGGCGCACCGTGACGAAGCGCTGCCACGCGAGGCCGCCGACCGGGGCCTCGCCGGTCAAAGCAGGCACCTGCACTTTGTCGAAGGTCTCACCCGGCCGGTACAGCCCGGGCGGTATGCTCGCGAGGTACGCCTGTAGATGCGCCGAACCGCCAGGCGCTGTCGGTCCCCAGTATCCGGCGCACGGCGCCGTGCCGCCCGACGACGTATCGTCGCACGGACGCAGGTCGTAGGCGCCGTCGACATGCGCACGCCCGTCGCGCTGCGACGCGGCGCCTGGTGTGGATGGCGGCAGGTGGGGCGTGACGCCTTTCGCGGCCTCGATCAGCGCGTCCTTGTCGCCGTTCCACTGGGGAAGCTGCGCCGGCGGCAACGGCAGAATTTTGTCTAGGTTGGGGAATCGCAGCTCCGGATTGAAATCAAGCGCCTTGTACAGGACGTGGTAGCGCTCCGAACGTGCCTTGTCCAGGTGGGGGACCAGCATGTCCGCAAGGTCGTCCGGGTGCTCGAATTCGATCGACAGGAAGCTCGCGCAGTCTTTGCTGCCCAGCCTGACACCTTGCTGCAACGTCCGGAGCGCGACTGCCTTGGTAGCCGCAGTGCGCGGTCCGGACCGTTTACCGTCGGGCGAGCGGGGCCATGCTTGAAGATAAAACAGGCTGTACGCTGCGGGGCCATACCCTTGGTCGAGAGCACATTCGAGCATCTTGGTAGCGACAGGAATGTTGCCCCAAAAACCATCACTAGGACTATCCCACGTGGCCGACATCTTATCGCCGAGATACGCCATCGCATGCGGGCTGCCCATCTCAGCTGCCTTTTGCCAGAACGCGAAGGCCTTGGTGGCGTCCGCCGGCACGCCAACGCCCCCCATGTAGTACGTTCCCATCCTGTCGTAGGCGGCGGGGATGCCAAGCCGCATGGCTTCTTCCACGAGCGCCAGGGCGTCGTCCGGGCCGTGCGGCGGATCGCGTTTTTCCAGGTAGAGGCTGGCCAGGTTGAGCATCGCTTTCCAGTGTCGGCGTTCTGCCGCTGCGCGTGTCAGCTGGACAATCTTCTTGTAATCCCGGTCCTCTTCCCACGTGTTGGGGTTTTCCAGCGCACGGGCCTCGCGGAACCACGCGTCGGCCTGCGCATCGACGGGCGGCACCTTCATCGCCTCGATCTCGCAGGTAAAGCCGGTCCGGTGCGGATTGAAGATCGGGAGTTGTTCGTTTCGAGGCAAATCCTGCAGGGCCTTGTATTGATCGTGTGGCACTTTGAACCCCATGAAAAAGCAGACGGTAACGAACGCTGCAAGTAAACCGTAAGAGAGCTTACGCAAGTAGGGCGTTTTCATCGTCAGCCCAATCGGTATGTGGCGCTGCGGTTGTCCCATAGTGGCAAAAGAAAACCTATCATCGCCTCCGAGTCGCGTTTGGCCTTCAAATTGAGATTCATCCGTTTTGTCCAGTATTCGTAGGTTTGCGATACATCTTCCCGCGTACCGGCCTTCCCATCAAACTGGCCACCACTGAGTTGGCTGAAGATCCGTCGTCGCAGGTCCGTCGCGTGCCTGGTATCGTTCGTCGCGAAGTTGATCTCGCTGTCCACGGACATGCTGCGTTGATTGAGGTTTGCGCTGCCAAAACTGATGAAGGTGTCGTCGACCAGCAGCATCTTTGAATGGATGTAGATTTCGCGATAGCGCATGCGGCGATAGGATCGACCGCTGGTCTGCAGCATCGACACGGCCACCTTCAGACCATATTGTTTCTTCAGGGCGTCGATGCTGGGTTTGTCGATGCGATTGGCGTACTCGACGACTGCCGGCTTTGCCCGGCCCAAACTGATCGGCTGCCCGAACTCGTCGTGCACCACGAGCGTGGCCGGCTTTTTGTTCTCGCTGTCGATGAACTCGGATTGTCCGGCCATTGTCGATTGCTGGCCGAGCACGGCGAGCGTGTCATAGGTCCGCGGCACCATCTGCTGGCGCTCAGGTACCGGTATCACGATGAACACATGCATGAGCGGCATATCCGCTTTGCTCTTGCCTGCCTTTGCCGCGCCCGCCTTCCAGGCGGAGATGACGTTCTTGCGCGCCTGTACCAGCCGCTCGGACCATTCTTGATATTGGAAATACTGATTTTCGATGTAGAGGTATCCGGAGGCGAGCGCCGCCTGGTCGGTAGCAAGGAAGTACATTTCCTTGATGGTCTTGTCCTGCTCCTGCGGCTGGGTGCGCACGATCTGCACCGAAGAGTGTGACGCCTGCCGGGCCTTGTTCTTGATTGCGGACGGAATGTACTTCGGATCGTCGAAGTCGTAGCCGATCCGTTCCCAAGCACGGGCGAAATTCGCGTACACGGCAGTCAGCGCCCCACCTGAGTCGATGCGGCAGGCGTAATCCCGGTAGGGCTTGAACGTCTCGAACCCAATGTATACGGACTGGTTCTTCTCGACCTGGACGATCTCGCCGGCTTCCCGCGCGCCACCGGTTTCCCGGCGCGGATCCTCGATGAGATGCGCTTCGGTGTCCCAATAATCCGTTACCGAATTCAGCCCCTTCACATATCCCACGGCCCGGGAGCCATCGTCCATGCGGTCGTAATCGATGAGAATCGTTTTCTGGTGATGGGTGCCGACCTTCACCATCCCGGCGCGCTCGACTTCCAGCTCGCCCAGTCCACCGGGCTGGTGTTTTTCACTCGCCAGGCTCTTTTCGATCGAACCAGAATCGCCTGCACGGGTGCGGACGTGGACATTCTCCAACAGGCCTGCGAAGGCGGCCTTGTACCAGCTGTTGCAGTACTCCTCTCGCGCCAACAGGGGAAGGTCGTCCGACGTCGCGCGGCGCCACCCGCTCGCACCGTTGAACATCAGGTTCCTGCCAGCGGCACTTTTGTAGTAATACTCCTTGAGCAGGGAGAGGCTGCGCTGGGCTGAGATCTTGCCGGCCTCGTTAGATCCGACCGCTTCCACCCGCCACGGGTTCGTTCCGTGTGTATGGCCCGGCATGTTCTGCGTCGAGCCGCCGACCAGACTGCTATACCACACCAGCAGCCGAACCTTGACGCCGCGCTTGCCCGCGGCGATCAGGAGGTCGCCATATGTCTCCCCGCGCGGCCACGTCGATCCCGTGCGCACGAACTCCATGCCCGGATCGAAACCCCAGCAAATGATGTCGATCGAGTGCTTCGCGTTACGAATGTGTTTCGCGATGTCTTCGAAAGCTTTTTCCCCGCAAATGAAGATCGTGAGCTCATTGTTGTGGGTGACCGGGTGGGTCGCCGTGCGGTTCTCGAGGAACCACTGGCCAGTGCTCCTGGCCTGGCGGCTGCGTTCATCGATGTGAACTTTCTCGGTGCGTGTGATCGGATCAGTCATGTGGCCTCTTTCGGCGGAACTGTTGCGTCGGTTTTCAGTGATGCGCGCGGCTCGCGGTCGTTCCCTCGAGCGCGCGTGCGCCCGTGTTGGACAACGTCTGCTCGCGATGCGCCTCGGAGCCCACCGGCCCGAACTGCGGAACGGCGGCCAAGTCGTAGACGTGGCCGTTCGGAAGCTGGACCTGGTAGTTCGTAGGGCCCGCGTGGTGTTCGACCGCGATCCTGCCCAGGTCGTCGGTGATCCCGTCCTCCACCTTGGCGCCGCCCTTGAGCAGCGTGTACGGGATGTTGGACCACGCCCGCCCGTCCGCTGTGCTGTGCAGGGTGAACACCAGCTGCATCGGATCCTGCGGGGTCTGCGGATCGGTGACCGTAATCTTGTGCTCCGCGGCCGGCTGAGGCATGTTTTTCGGTCCGAGCGTCTGGAGGTTGCCATGAAACTGCACTGGCTTCGACGTGAAGACCTGTACCAGATCGCTGATCTCGACCATGGATTCGGCCCCGTGCAGCCTGACGCCCTTTTTTCCCTTCAGGTCGATCCAATCGGACTGGCTGATGAGCGAAAGCACCTTGTTTGCAATGATCTCGACGTCGTTGTCATGCGCTTGAACCGTGATCTTGCCGGCGGCCGCGACCAGCTTCATGCCGGCCTTGTGCACGAACAGCCGGAAGGTCTCCTTCACGCTCGCAAAGAAGCTCTCTCCCGCGGCCACCGACAGGTTGCGGCCCATCGTCAGCGCTGTGTGCTCGCTGCTCGCGATGTGTGTCGACTGTGCCGAGGTCGTCTCAATCCCGGCAGGGCTAGACAGCACGAGGTGCGGCTCGCTCAACTCGGGAAATCTTTCACCGGCGCCGCGGATGGCGTCGTTCTGCGCCTTGAGCGCATCTGCCACGTCGTGCTGATGGCCGCTCTCCTGCGCCTTGCCCTGCAGCGCGGCCGACGCGCTGGCATCGTGTAGCGCATGCGCTGCTTTCAGTCGCTGGGCGGTTTCGCCCATGTCCTTCATCGGGGACTGCGCCCGCGCGCGCGACTCGGTCGTGATCAGCATCCCCTCGGCCGCGCGCGCGACCCCGTGCCCATCCGTGCGCAACTCCCAGCCTTCACCGCGCGCATCTGTCCGCCCGCGGTTGTCCTCAATCCGCGTGATGTATCCGAGCGAGAGCTGGCTGTGCAGATGATCGCTCTTGAGCTGTGCCTGGCTCTGTCCGTTG
>CBFGOU010000407.1:0-4931 GCA_965650445.1 uncultured Oxalobacteraceae bacterium
GGGCTGAACTGGAATGTGGGACAGGGAACTTACTGGGTAGTGTTCAACGCCAGCTGGGGCAGTGCCAGCCAGAGCAGCATGCCGGGCATGGCGGGCAATCCGCTGAGCGGCTACGCGCTCATGCAAGGTGGTCAATGGTATGACGCTGCCGACCTGGGCCTGGATCAAGGTTTGCGCGTCGACGCCGCCGCCGCCGTGCCCGAGCCGGCCAGCATGGCGCTGTTCGGACTGGGCCTGATCGGCGCCGTGGTCGTGCGCCGCCGCCGCTAACGGGTCGCCCTCGCGCACGCGGGGGCTCCCATTGCTGCCAGCGTCGTTCGCGCAGCGAATTGCTCACGCTGTTAAAATCATCACTCTCGGGCGCGGCCCACCATTTATTTCGAGCACAAGGAATTCTCATGATCAAAGTTGGCATCGTCGGCGGTACGGGTTACACGGGCGTGGAGTTGCTGCGACTGTTAGCTGTTCACCCTGATGTGCAGCTGACCGCGATTACTTCGCGCAAGGAAGACGGCCTGCCGGTCGCCGATATGTTCCCTTCGCTGCGCGGGCGCGTGAGCCTGGCGTTTTCGGCCCCGGACAAGGTCGACCTGACCCAGTGCGACGTGGTGTTTTTTGCCACCCCGCATGGCGTGGCCATGGCGCAGGCGCCGGCACTGCTGGCGGCCGGCGTCAAGGTGATCGACCTGGCGGCCGACTTCCGCCTGAAGGACCAGGCCACGTTCGAGAAATGGTACAAGATCGAGCACACCTGCCCGGAGCTGCTGACGGACGCCGTGTATGGCTTGCCCGAACTCAATCGCGAAGACATCAAGAATGCCCGTCTGATCGCCAATCCGGGCTGCTACCCGACCACCATGCAGCTGGGCTTTTATCCGCTGCTGAAAAACAATCTGGTCGATACCAGTTCCCTGATCGCCGACGCCAAGTCGGGCGTGTCGGGCGCGGGCCGCAAGGCCGAGATCGGCACGCTGTTTTCCGAAGCCAGCGACAACTTCAAGGCCTACGGCGTGTCCGGCCACCGCCACACGCCGGAAACTGTGGCTCAGCTGCAACGTTTCACGGGTCTGCCGGTCAATCTTATTTTCACGCCGCATCTGGTGCCGATGATCCGCGGCATGCACTCGACCCTGTACGCGCGCCTGACCTCCAGCATCGACAATGAAGCGCTGCAAGCGATGTACGAAGAGCAATATAAAGATGCGCCGTTCGTCGACGTGATGCCCTTCGGCTCGCATCCGGAAACCCGTTCCACCCGGGGATCGAACATGCTGCGCCTGGCGCTGCACCGTCCCGGCAATGGCAACACCCTGGTCATCCTGGTGGTGCAGGACAATCTGGTCAAGGGCGCGTCCGGCCAGGCGGTCCAGTGCATGAACCTGATGTTCGGCCTGGACGAGGGCAAAGGTTTGCAGCAAATCGCTTTGCTTCCGTAGATTTATCAAAATATCAACTGTCCGGTGGGCAAGGTTTGACTGGACAGGACGATCTAGATCAAAGTGAGGCTGGAATAGCGCGGTAAATTGTCAGAGGGACGTCTGTATTGATGAGTCACTTTGAGGAGCGCCAATCATGTTTGGTCGTAATGCAAAAACGGAAGTGGATAGCCTGATCGGTATGTCGGCCCGCATCGAGGGCGATCTCTGCTTTACCGGTGGGCTGCGGATCGACGGCGAAGTGCACGGCAATGTGTTTGGCGGCGACGGCGGCGACAGCGTGCTGGTGGTGTCGGAACAGGCGCGCATCGAAGGCGATGTCCATTGCGCCACCCTGGTGGTAAACGGCTACATCGCAGGCAATGTGTTTGCCACGCAACTACTTGAACTGCAGCCCAAAGCCCGCATCGTGGGCGATGTCCAATACAAGCTGCTGGAAATGCAGGGTGGCGCCATGGTGACCGGCAAGTTGACCCACCAGCCGGGCGGCGAACCGGTATTTCACCTTGCCGGCCAAGAAAACGCTCCCGCAGCGGCTACCGCAGCGGGAGTTGCGCCAACAGTCTATAATGGGGCTAATCGTCGTTATCCCAGTAGGAGTCCCACATGAATGCAGTAGCGGAAATCACCGACAACCTGGACGCCATGCCGGCGCCAATCATCTTCACCGATAGCGCGGCCCAAAAGGTTGCTCAGTTGATCGAAGAAGAAGGCAATCCCGATCTCAAGCTGCGGGTGTTCGTGCAGGGCGGCGGCTGTTCCGGGTTCCAGTACGGCTTTACGTTTGACGAAATCGTCAACGAAGACGACACCACCATGGTCAAGAACGGTGTGCAGCTGCTGATCGATTCGATGAGCTACCAGTACCTGGTCGGCGCCGAGATCGACTATAAAGACGACCTCGAAGGTGCCCAGTTCGTCATCAAGAACCCGCAAGCCACCTCGACCTGCGGCTGCGGTTCCTCGTTCTCCGCGTAAATTCCGCCGGCCTCAGGCCGGATACAGGGCGCCCAGTATCCTGGCGCCCTGCGCCCCGGTGACGCTTGGCAGGTTGCCCGCTTCGCGCTGATTGAAGCGGTAACCCAGCCAGGCGAACGCCAGCGCTTCCACCCGGTTGGGCGCCACGCCCAGCGCCGCCGTCGATTCCACTGTTGTCGTTCCGCCAAGCGCCGCTGCCAGTTCGCGCAGCAATGTGCCGTTGTACGCGCCGCCGCCGCACACATACACCGCCTGCACCTGCGCGGCCTGCTGATGGATGGCGCGCGCGATCGTCAGCGCCGTCAAGTGGGTCAGCGTGGCCTGCACATCTTCCGCCGGCAGCGGCGGACAGGCCGCCAGGCGGGTATCGAGCCACTCCATATGGAACAGATCGCGCCCCGTACTTTTCGGCGGCGCCATGATGAAGTAGGGCTCGTCGAGCAACGCTTGCAGCAAGGTGAGGTTGACTGTGCCGGTCGCGGCCCAGGCGCCGCCGGCATCGTACTGCTGCTGGCGGTGGCGGGCGATCCAGCCATCCATCAGCACATTGCCCGGTCCGGTATCGAAGCCGCCCACGCGGCCGTCCGCATGCAGCACGCTGATATTGGCAATGCCGCCGATATTGACGACAACGCGGGTCTGTCCCTGCGCACCGAACTGTGCCTGATGAAACGCCGGCACCAGCGGCGCACCCTGGCCGCCGGCGGCAATGTCGCGGCTGCGGAAATCGGCGATCACGTCGATGCCGCTCAGCTCGGCCAGCAGGGCCGGATTATTGGTCTGGCGCGTAAAGCCCAGTTCGGGCCGGTGGCGGATGGTCTGGCCGTGCACTGCGATCGCGCGCACTGGACCGCCGGCCTGCGGCAGCAGCGCTGCCACGCATTCGGCATAACACGCCGCCAGTCGATTGGCCGCCACCGCTTCGCGTTCGATTTCATTGTCGCCCCACGCTTGCAGGCTCATCAGTTGTGCGCGCAGCGCGGCAGGGAAGGGCACGAAGGCCGCTTCGATGGTGCGGATGGCATTGCCGGCAAAGTCGGCCAGCACGCCATCGACGCCATCCATGCTGGTGCCGGACATTAAGCCGATGTAGAGGGTGGACGGTGTGGTCATGAACGAGACGGTTCAGGTGAATCGAAACGCCATGATACACGCGCGCAAAAGCAAACCGCCCCGCGGCGCGAATGAATCATTCGCAGCGCGGGGCGGAGCTGAGCTGAACGCGGGGTGAGACTGGCTTAGCGGGCAGCCATGGCGGTGCCGGTCGGACGCAGCAGTGCGAAGCGGTGCGTCATGTCGGCGGCGGCGACCTGGAAGCGCGCCATTTCCGATGGCGTCAAGGGTTCCTTGTTCAGCACTTTCAGGGACGCCGGATCCTTGGCTTCGTTACCGACGCGGAATTCGTAGTGCAGGTGCGGACCGGTCGACCAGCCGGTCGTGCCGACATAGCCGATCACATCACCCTGGTTGACCTTCACGCCTTTGCGGATGCCTGGGGCGAAACGCATCATGTGGCCGTAGGCGGTGGAGTAGTTGGCCCAGTGCTTGAGCACGACAAAATTGCCGTAGCCGCCTTGCACGCCGGCGAACTCAACCACGCCGTCGCCCGAAGCGCGGATGGGGGTGCCTTGTGCGGCGGCAAAGTCGATACCCTTGTGGGCTTTCCACACGCCCGAAATCGGGTGCACGCGCATCGAGAAGCCGGACGAAATCCGCGAGAATTCCAGCGGCGACTTGAGGAAGGCTTTCTTCAGTGCCTTGCCGTCAAAGCTGTAGTAACCGCTTTGCTTGCCGGCCGGATCGTCGAACCAGACCGACTGGTAGGTCACGCCACGATTGACGAATTCGCCCGCCAGAATGCGGCCGGCACGTACCATTTCGCCATCCTGCCAGAACGTTTCGTAGACCACGTTGAAGCGGTCGCCGCGTTTCAGGTCGGAGCGGAAGTCGATGCTGGTCGAGAACATCTCGATGATCTGGGCCACGACCGAGTCCGGCAGCTTGCCGCCGTCGGTGGTGGCGTCGGTGGCCGAGTACAGCGACGAGGTGATTTCGCGCGAGCGCATTTCAATGCGGCGCTCCAGCTTGGCCGGAGCAGCGTCAGCGATGAACTTGTCGCCCTTGCGGGTAATCGAAATTTGTTTGACCGGGTTGTCGAGGTTATCGACCACCGTGGCGCGCAGCCATTGCAGTTCGCCGTTTTCGCCGGTCTGCGCTTGCACGCGCTTGCCGGTCTTGAGCTGCATGACGCCTTTGGCGACTTTGTCCGACTTGATGAATTGAACGGCGTCAGGATCGTCAACGCCGAGGCGGTTGAGCAGGGCCGACAGGGTGTCGCCGGCGCGGACGCGTTCTTCGTGGATGAATTGCTGCTGATCCTGCTGCAGCGCGGCGATCTGATCGGCCAGATTCGGCAGTTCCAGATCCTGGGCGATCGATTTGACCGGCAGGTCTGACGCATCCGGTGCCAGCGGCGCGACGCCGGCGGCACCGAATGCGCACACTGCAAGAAAGATC
>CBFGOU010000408.1:0-4930 GCA_965650445.1 uncultured Oxalobacteraceae bacterium
TGCGAATCAGGAACGGGGGCATGTCCATGCGCCGCAGCGGCGTGGCACGAAAGGTGGCCAATGCTTCCTCAACCGTTTCGACGATCGGTTCATCCCTGCGGTTTAGCGAGGTGTTGAGCAGAATGGGTACGCCGGTTCGTGCGGCGAATGCCAGAATCAGGGCGCGCAGAATGGGATCGCCATCGGCCCCGACAGTTTGCACGCGCGCGCTGCCGTCCACATGCACGATCGCCGGCGCCTGCGACCGGCCCGCTTCCGTGGCCTGGACGGCAAACTGCATGAACGGGGAGGGGTGATCGAGTGCGAAGTACTCGGGCGCGCGCTCGAGCAGGACGACCGGTGCCAGTGGACGAAACCATTCGCGTTCCTTGACCTCGGCGTTGATCCAGTCGCGCATGCGGGCCTGGCGCGGGTCGGCCAGGATGCTGCGGTGGCCCAGTGCCCGCGGACCGAACTCGCTGCGGCCCTGGTACAGCGCAACCGCGTTGCCGTCGGCAAGCCATGCCGCAGCCGCCGCACACAAGGCGTCGCTGTCGTCGATGCGCTCGACCAGCAGGTCGGCGGCGTGCGCGAGTGCGCCGTGAATGGCCAGCGTGGACACTTGCGCACCGAGATAGTCGTCACGCCAGCGGTACTCGCACGGGCTGGCCGCCAATTCCAGCATGCCGTACATGGCGCATCCAAGGGCCGTGCCCGCATCGCCCGGCGCCGGCGGCACGAATACACGCTCGAATGGCGTGTTCCGCAGCAAGCCTTCATTGGCTGGGCAATTGAGCGCGGTGCCGCCGGCAAAGCACAGTTGACGCAAGCCGGTCTGCCGGTGCAGCCAGCGCGCCAGCGCCCACAAGGCCTGCTCGAAGGCGTGCTGGCCGGCGGCGGCCAGGTTTGCCGCGTCGACGAAGCGGTCGGCGTCGCCCGCCCGGTAGCGAAACCGCTCGCGTTCGGCAAGCGTGTGCAGCCAGACCGGCGGAATATGCACCATGTGTCCCTCGACTTCCAGCGGCGGCAGGCCAAGCGTGCTGGCATTGCCGTGGGGCGCCAGCCCCATGACCTTGCCTTCGGTTCCCTCGCCGGGAAAGATGGCGTTTGCGAGCAGGAAGTAAAACATCCCCAGGCCCGCGGGTGCGCGTTCGTCGCGCTCCCAGAACTGCTTGGCGATGCAGGTGCTGCCCGCGCGCGTGGCAACGTAGCAGGAGGCGATCTCGCGCCAGTGCGGTTCGGTGGCCGCGGGGTAGGGCTCGGTGATGTCTGCCGCGGCACTGCCCTGGCCGTCGATGATGAGTACGGCCGCTTCGCGGAATGGCGATGGATGGAATGCGCTGTAAAGATGGGCGAGGTGATGCGAAATGCGCGCGCGCCGCACGGCCGGTGCCATGGCGATGCTGTGGGCCAGCTCGTGCTCGTACTGCGCCAGATGGCCGATTTCGGCGTCGGACGAGTAACACTCGACCAGGACGTCAAGCGGATGGTCGAGTCCGGGCAGGCGCGCGCGGTAATGGCCGCTGACGTCACCGACCCGGCCCCAGTGGTGCTTGCGCCGGCTCAGGCGTTCCTTTTGCACTGCCCATAGTACGGCGGACCCGTGCATGAGGCATGCGCTGGCATCCTGCGTGCGATTGATCCCCAGTACCAGCGCGTGCTCTTGCATGGCGGCTCCCTATACGTTGGGGGACGACGCATGGTGTCCCGCATGCCAGTTTAGAGGAGGGCGGTCCAGCCGAGTTCCTGGATTTGACGCCGCTCAAATGCCGAACGGGTAGGGCGACGGCCGTTCGTGCGCCGCTGGACCAAAGACCGCCGCGGCTCTACGATTTATGCACGGCGCATAAGCGTCAATGGCGATCAAGTCCACTTTATCGGGGGTAATACATGGCCTACAAAACGATACTCGTGTTCCTGGACCCGGCGCTGCGTCCCGAGGAATGCACGCGGGCAGCCGCGCAGCTGGCCATGGACAACGACGCTCACCTGATCGGCCTCGCTACCACCGGCATGTCGCCATTGCTCATGATCGGCAATGGGATCGATCCCGCTTCGCCACCGGTGGCCGAAGCCTTTGACCTCCTGCGCAGCGAGCGGCTGGCCATGCTCGACGCGTGCGAGCGGCAGGTGCGCCTGGCCGGCGTGAGCTCGTTCGAGCGGCGCCTGATCGACGAGGAAGCCGGCTATGGGCTGGTCCAGCATGGGCGCTACAGCGATCTGGTGGTCATGGGGCAAACGCGCGCCCCGGGGCAGGCCGGACCGCTGCGCAAAGACGTGCCCGAATACACGCTGTTGAACGGCACGCGGCCCGTGCTGGTGGTGCCTGCCGCCGGCACCTTCAGCGCGGTCGGGCGCAATGTCGCGGTCGCCTGGAACGGGAGCCGCGAGGCCAGCCGCGCGCTGACGTCGGCCCTGTCCCTGCTCAAGCGCGCGCAAAAGGTCAGCATCATTCTCGCCAACCCCGATACGGAAAGAGACGCGGGCGTGCCCGGTGCCGATATCGGGCTCTACCTTGCGCGCCACGGCGTGACGGTGGAAGTGCTCAGCCACTTTGGCGAGGACACGGAACAGGCCCTGCTGGACGCGCTTGGCAAATGCCAGGCCGATCTGCTGGTGATGGGGGCGTACGGCCATGCCCGATTGCGCGAGTTTCTGCTCGGTGGCGCCACGCGAACGATACTGCGGCACATGCCGGTGCCCGTGTGGATGGCGCATTGAGCACGCTTGCCCGCCGCATCGACGCGCAGAGACAACCGTGTGATAGGGCTGCTAAGATAGATTTCTGGATAGAAATAGTTTCTCCTGGTTATGATGTTAGTATGGTTTCGGATTTAATAATATTTCATCCGCATACCTGGGCAGGGTGTCCGCTTACGGCATCCAGCTCAATCACAATGACATCATCAGGGAGTTACGCGTCAATGAATGTTCTTCGCACTCTGGTTGCCGGGGCCCTCAGTCTCACGGCGTTTCACGGCGCGGTAGCGCAGCAGCTACCGTCGCAGCTTCCTTTGTTGATCATCGGCGCGTCGTATGCCGAAGCCAAGACTCCGTTTGCCAATGGCACCGCGCCCTTGGGCGGGGCGGCTGTGCAGCTTGGCAGCTATCTCAGCCTTGGCAACGCGCTGGTGCGCAATCACAAATTGCCAGGGCACGTGATTAACGAAGCCCAGGCGGGGGCCACCAGCTTCGCGCGGCCATCCTGCGCACCGGGCGCGTCGACCTGCGGTCCGGCAGGCTGGGACAGCTATCAGACGCAGCTCGAGCGGGCGATCGCCCGCGTGGCGGTTCCGCCCGCCCTGACCACGCTGAACGCAAAATACGTGCTGATCATTAAGCCCAACGATTGCATGCACGCCGATGCCTTCGGCATCCCGCAGTCGCTTGCACAGCCGTGTACGCTTGCCGACATGAACGCCTCGGTCGACCGTATGCTGGCCGCCGGCCGGTACGCGGTGGAGCGCGGTCTCACGCCGATCTACGACGTCATGCCGGCCTATGATGCCCTGGATCTGCCCCTGTTCCGGACGCGTTATGGGCTGCAATGGGTGATCGGCGAAGCCGACTACAACGAATTTCGCACGCTGCACAGGACCCGCATTCAAAATGAACTGCCCGAAGCGATCGTGCTCGATATCTGGAAGGACTTCGTGCACTTGGGGGACGGGCTACATCCGAATGCCGAGACCAGCACGCACGCGGCCAATATCATTGCCAAGAAACTGCAGTCGCTGGACGAGTAGCCGTCCATGGGCATGCCGCGCCTCAGGGTGCGGCATCGCCTGCGGGCCCGCTGCATACGTCAAACACACAGTTGCGTAGCCAGCGGTGGGCCGGATCGGCATCCATGCGCGGGTGCCACAGCATCGATACGGTGATGTCGTCGATGCGCACCGGCAGGGTGAAACTGACCATCCCGGTGCGCAGTGTGCTGGTATGCCGCTCGGGCACGGTCGCCACCAGGTCCGAGCCCCGCGCCAGCGCCAGCGCGGCTGAAAAGCCGCTGACTGTGGTGACGACCTCACGGTCCAGTCCCAAGTTCTCCAGGGCGTCGTCGACCAGGCCACGCTGCAGCGCGCGCCGCGACACCAGCACGTGGCTGGCGCCGGCGTAGCGTTGCGGCGTGATGTCTCCCTGCGCGAGGGCGTGCCCGACGCGCACCACGCCGATGAAACGGTCGCGGAACAAGGCCCGTACACGCAACTCCGGGCTGCTGCTGTCGACCACGACCCCGGTTTCAAGATCGATGCTGCCGTCACGCAGCGGGGTGCTGTCCTTGCTGTCCTTTTGGACGAAACGCAGGCGTACCCGCGGCGCCGACTGGTGGACGCGCAGTACAAGAGCGGGCCCGAAATTTTCCACGAAACCGTCGCTGGTACGCAGCGCAAAGTTGCGCTGGAGGTGGGCGAGGTCGATCTCCCCGGCGGGCCGCAACACCGACTCCGCCTCCCGCACCAGGCGGTCGACGTGCTCGCGCAAGGCCAGTGCACGCGGCGTTGGCACCAGGCCGCGTCCGGCGCGCACCAGCAAGGGGTCGCCGGTGGTGGTACGCAAGCGCGCCAGCGCCCGGCTCATGGCGGACGCGCTCAATCTCAGGCGTTGAGCTGCGCGCGCAACATTGCCTTCCGCGAGCAGAACGTCGAGCGTGACCAACAGGTTCAAATCGGGCAGGGACATGGGTGCCACCTTAGCACAGGGAAGGCGACATGGCGTTTCATGCACGAATAAACTGCAAACCATGCGCCTTCCGCCATGCCGGGGCCGCGTCTATGCTACGGCTATCGCCTTGTTACCGATCGACGCCATGCCTCTCGACCCAGCCCAGCTTGCAGCCGCACCCCAGCCATCCAGCAATGCAGGCGGCGCCCTGGCCGCGCTGGCGCTCTCCATGCTCCTGTCCGCACTAGGTATCAGTATCGCCAATGTCGGTTTGCCGTCGATCGCGCAG
>CBFGOU010000409.1:0-4925 GCA_965650445.1 uncultured Oxalobacteraceae bacterium
CACCCGCTGGGGCGGCGAAGCGTTGCGCCAGCTGGCGCTGGGCGCCGCCGAAGAGCGGCCGTACCAGGTCCTGATCATGGACATCGGCGCACTCGACGACGACGGCCACGATCTCGCGCGCCAGGCCGAACTGCAGGCGCCGGCCACCCGCATCCTGATTCTCGACCGCTTCGGTTCCCCCGCCGGCGGCACCCTGATCGACGGCTACGCCTCGCTCGGCAAGCCGCTGCGCGAAGAGCGCCTGCTGCACGCCGTGCAGGATCTGCTGGCCGGCGCGCCCGCCGCCGAGGCGGAACTGCGGGCCGAGCGGGCCGCCCCGGACCGCAAGGGCTTCCGCATCCTGGTGGCCGAGGACAACCGCACCAACCAGATGGTGGCGGCGGGCATGCTGGCGATGAACGGCTGCTCCTGCGAATTCGCCTCCAACGGCCGCGAAGCGCTGGAAGCGGCGCGCGCGCGCGAGTTCGATCTGATCCTGATGGATTGCAGCATGCCGGAGATGGACGGCTATGAAGCGACGGCCCATATCCGCGCCCATGAAGAAAGCACCGGGCGGCGCACGCCGCTGGTGGCGATGACCGCCAACACCCAGCGCGGCGACGCCGAGAAGTGCCTGGCGGCCGGGATGGACGATTATCTGGCCAAGCCGATCACGCTGGTGGAATTGCGCCACAAGCTCGAACGCTGGCTGCCGCGCGGCGACGACGAAGCGCTGCCGTCCGGCCTTGGCGATCGCACCGACGAGTATGTCGACGGCGCGCTCGATCCGGACATCTTCGCCAAGCTGCGCGAGATCATGGGACCGTCGCTGCCGCAGGCGATCAGCCCCTTCCTGGAGGACACGCCGCAGTATCTGCACGACCTGGAACAGGCGGTGGCGGACGGCGACAGCGAAGCGGCGCGTGCCAAGGCCCACGCCATCAAAGGCTCGTCCGGCAATCTGGGCGCTGTCCACCTGGCCCAGCTGGCCAAGGAGGCCGAAGAGTTCGCGCTGGCCGGTTCGCCCGAACTGGTCGCGCCGCTGCTGCCGCGCCTGCGCATCGCCTACAACGTCGTGGCGCACGCACTGGCGCGCGAAGCCGGCAGCGACGACGCGGTCAGCGAAAGCGGCGCCGACGATCTGCCGCAGGTGCTCATCGTCGACGACGACCGCAGCACCCGCAGCACGCTGCGCCATACCCTGCAGCGCGACGGCTTCCGGGTCGAGGAAGCGGCCGACGGCGCCCAGGCGCTCGCCATGCTCAAGCGCTTCCGCCCGGACGTCATCCTGATGGATGCCGTGATGCCGGTGATGGACGGCTTCAGCGCCTGCGCGCGCCTGCAGGAGATGCCGGGCGGGACCGCGATTCCGGTCTTGATGATCACCGCGCTGGAGGACAATTCCTCGGTCGAGCGGGCCTTCGCGGCCGGCGCCAGCGACTACATCCCCAAACCGATCCACTACGCCGTGCTGTCGCAGCGCGTACGCCGCATCATCGAAGCCAACCGCGCCGAGAAGCGCATTCGCCACCTGGCCTACAACGATCTGCTGACCGGCCTGCCCAACCGCACCCTGTTCTTCGACCTGCTGGGCCAATCGGTCGAGCAGGCGCGCAACAAGGACGCGCTGCTGGCGGTGCTGTTCATGGACCTGGACCGCTTCAAGTATGTCAACGATAACCTCGGCCACGATGTCGGCGACCGCCTGCTGATAGCGGTGGCCCAGCGGGTGCGCCGCGCGGTGCGCAGTATCGACATGGTGGCGCGCCTGGGCGGGGACGAATTCACGGTGGTGCTGAGCGAGATCGACGGGCCGGCCCCGGCCGCCGCCGCGGCACAGAGCATCTGCCGCGTACTGGCGGCGCCGTTCCAGATCGACGGCCACGATATTTTCGTCACCAGCAGCGTCGGTATCGCCATGTACCCGCACGACGGCACCGATGTGCCCAGCCTGGTCAAGCATGCCGACAGCGCCATGTACCGCGCCAAGAAGACCAACACCGGCTTCCAGTTCTACGAAGCGTCGATGGAGCAGACCATTTCCGAGCACGTGCGCCTGGAAAGCGACCTGCGCCGCGCGCTCGAACACCAGGAACTGGAAGTGTATTACCAGCCGCAGGCGCGCCTGGATACCCAGCAGATCGTCGGCATGGAAGCGCTGGTGCGCTGGAAGCACGCCACCCGCGGCATGGTCTCGCCGGTCGAATTCATCCCGCTGGCCGAGGAAACCGGCCTGATTAATCCGCTCGGCGAATTCGTCCTGCGCACCGCCTGCGCCCAGCTGCGCGTGTGGCTCGACCAGGGCTTGCCGCCGATGCGCGTGGCGGTCAACCTGTCGGTGCGCCAGCTGCTGCAAAAAAATTTCGCCGACACGGTGGAAAGCGTGCTGCGCGATACCGACCTGCCGGCCGGCCTGCTGGAGCTGGAGATCACCGAGAGCACGCTGATGGAGCATGCGCAGGATACCCTGCAGGCGCTGCATCGCCTGCGCCAGCTCGGCGTGCGCCTGTCGATCGACGACTTCGGCACCGGCTACTCGTCGCTGTCGTATCTGAAGCGCTTCCCGGTCGATATCATCAAGATCGACCGCTCCTTCGTGCGCGACGTGCCGCAGGACGCGGACGACGCGGCCATCATCGCCGGCATCATCGCGCTGGCGCACAGTCTGCGTCTGGAGGTGGTGGCCGAAGGCGTGGAGACCGAAGCCCAGCTGACCTTCCTGAGGGCGCAGCATTGCGACCTGCTGCAGGGGTATTATCTGAGTCAGGCGGTGCCGGCGGCGCAGTTTGCCGACCTGATTCGGGCCAGCCAGACCAAGCTGCTGCGGGCCTGAACCCGGGCGCCCCCCGCATCGGCGGGGGACGACAGGTTCAGATTTCTTCGTACAGCGGCAGGGTGAGGAACTCGGCAAACGATTCCGACGTCGACATCTCTTCGAAGATCTCGGCCGCGCGCGCATAGCTGGGGTTGTCGCCGTTCGGCGCCACCTGCTTGACCTTGACCAGTTCATCCGCAATCATCTCCCGCACCATCCCTGCCGTGACCTTGCGGCCGTCTTCCAGCACGCCCTTGGGCGACCGGATCCACTGCCACACCTGGGAACGGCTGATTTCGGCGGTGGCGGCGTCTTCCATCAGGTTATGGATCGGTACGCAGCCATTCCCGCTCAGCCAGCTGCCCAGGTAGTGGATCCCGACGTTGATGTTGTAGCGCAGGCCCGCCTCGGTGATCGGGGTCTCGGGCTTGAACTCCAGCAGTTCGGCGGCGCTGACGTTGACGTCGTCGCGCCGCTTGTCGATCTGGTTGGGACGATCGCCCAGCACCTTCTTGAATTCGCCCATCGCCAGCTCGACCAGCCCCGGGTGCGCGACCCAGCCGCCGTCGTAGCCATCGGCAGCGTCGCGCGCCTTGTCGGTGCGTACGCCGCCCATGGCAATCTCGTTTTTCTCCGGATCGTTCTTGATCGGAATCAGGGCCGACATGCCGCCGATGGCCGGTGCGCCGCGCTTGTGGCACGTCTTGAGCAGCAGCAGCGCGTAGGCGCGCATGAAGGGCGAAGTCATCGTCACCTTGGGACGGTCGGCCAGGCAGAAGTCCTTGTCGCGCTTGAACTTCTTGATGCACGAGAAGATGTAATCCCAGCGGCCGGCATTCAGGCCGGCGCTGTGTTCGCGCAGTTCGTACAGGATCTCGTCCATCTCGAAAGCGGCGAGGATGGTTTCGATCAGGACCGTGGCCTTGATGGTGCCTTGCGCCAGGCCCAGCTCCTGCTGGGTCATCACGAAGATGTCGTTCCACAGGCGCGCTTCCAGGTGCGATTCCATTTTCGGCAGGTAGAAGTACGGACCGGCGCCGCGCGCCAGCTGCTCCTTGGCGTTGTGCACCATGAACAGGGCGAAGTCGAAGATGCCGCCGGAGATGCGCTTGCCGTCCACCAGCACGTGCTTTTCGTCCAGGTGCCAGCCGCGCGGACGCACCACCAGGGTGGCGATCTTGTCGTTGAGCCGATACACCTTGCCGTTCTGTTCCAGCGAGATAGTGCGGCGCACCGCGTCACGCATATTGATCTGGCCGGTGATCTGGTTGTCCCAGTTGGGCGTGTTCGAGTCTTCAAAGTCGGTCATGTAGCTGTCGGCGCCCGAATTGAAGGCGTTGATGACCATCTTGCGCTCGACCGGGCCGGTGATTTCCACGCGGCGGCATTCCAGCGCCTTGGGGATCGGGGCGATCTTCCAGTCGCCGGCGCGGATGTGCGCGGTATCGGCCAGGAAGTCGGGACGCTCGCCGGCGTCCAGCCGCCGGGCCCGCTCGGCGCGCGTGGCCAGCAGTTCCTGGCGGCGCGGCTCGAACGCGCGCGTCAGCTTGGCCACCAGCGCCAGGGCTTCAGGGGTGAGAATCTGTTCGTAGCCCGGTTTGATCTCGGCGGTAATCTGCATACCCTGCGGGATGGCGATGGTCATGGGTGCTCCTGTTTGATGTAAATAAATGGAAAGATTGGGGCCGCACAAACACCTTCAGTATAGGTGAGGATTGTGCGCTGCACATGACATCCAGTATATTGACTGTCAGGTAGCTAAACGAGACATTTTATACATTCATCTGTGCGTTTTTGTCATAGATGCAGGGAGCCGAAAACATGGGCCAGTTCCGCCAGATTGCCACTTTTGTCGAGGTCGTCGCGCGCGGGAGCCTGTCGGCGGCCGCGCGCGCCGAAGGGATCGCCCCGGCCATGATCGGACGCCGCCTGGACGCGCTGGAGCAGCGTCTGGGGGTCAAACTGCTGCAGCGCACCACCCGCAAGCTGGCCCTCACCGACGAAGGCAGCGCCTTTCTGGAAGACTGCCAGCGCATCCTGGCCGAGCTGGAAGAAGCCGAGACGGCCGTGGCGGCGCGCAGCGCCAGGGCCACCGGCCACCTGCTGGTGTCGGCGCCGGCCGGCTTCGGGC
>CBFGOU010000410.1:0-4919 GCA_965650445.1 uncultured Oxalobacteraceae bacterium
AACGGCTCATAGAGCGAGCCTAGCAGGGTTCGATGCTGGGACCGAATCGGCGCTATCACCCTGGCGGGGGTGCATTCTCCGCTGCGCGGCGCGGCGGCGCAACCGACGAGGCGCGGTTATGTGCCGGGGGGCAGGGTGGGCGCGGGCGCGCTTTCGAAGCCGTTGGCGGTGCTGCCGTAGCCGACCAGGTCGAGCACGCCGTTGGCGGGATTGGTGCCGCTCACGGCGCCGGCGCCGCTGCTCAGGACCACCTTGCCGGCACCGGCCGCCATGGCCGAGGTGCCGCTCGCATCCGGCGTGGGCAAGGGCTTGCTGGTGTCGGCGCCGGCCGCCATCTGGACCAGCAGGTACTGGCCGGGTTCGAGTGCGCGGTTGGGCAGCGCGGTGACGCTCCAGCTGCTGCCGGTGGCCGAGGCGTACTGCACGCTCTTGCCGCCCAGGCTGATGGCCGCGCTGCCGCGGTTGAACAGTTCGACGAAGTCGTTCGCATACACCGAACCGCTATTGCCGCCCCCGCCGTACACCTGGCTGATGACCAGGTCGGAAGCGGCGGTGGCGGGCAGGCACAGGCCAGCCAGCAAGGCGGCCAGCACGGTCAGTTTTCCGGGAGTGACAGGCGGGGCAACAGGGGTTTTCATGGGCGGGCATCCTATTTTCCATTAGCAAAAGGCAGTGTAAATGTGCCAAATGACAATGGTATGACGGGGGATTGGTCCGTTCGGATCAATCCACCCTGCCCGTCTTTCAGCGCCGGTAGGGTGCGGCCAGCGGCTCGCCGATAAACAGGCCCTGGGCGGGCCAGGCCACGCTGCGCCAGTAGGCTTCGATGGCGGTGGCGCCGTTCAGATAATGCTGCAGCAGCACGGTAGGCTGCGGAAACTTTTGCCAGTGGTTGCAGGGTTCGCCCACGGTGCCGTAGCTGGCCGTGGCGCCGGCCTCCAGCCATTTCAGGCTGCTCATCTGGCCGTTGGCGCCCAGCAGGTCGCCGCCGAAGGAGGTCAGATGGTCGGCCAGCGCGCCGGGCAGAAAGCCGAGCGTGTCGAGTTTGGCGACGCTGGCCATGCCGGTCTGGTAGACGATGATGTCGCGCCGGCCTTCCAGCGCGTCGCTGTACAGGGTCTTGACGGTGAGCTTCTTGGCGGGCACGGTGACGTTGCGGGGAAACAGCGGGGCGCGGGCGTTGCGCGCTTTTTGCGAGGTCACCAGATAATAGGCCCCGGCCGGCCCGGTCTTGAAGCCGCTGGCCACGCCGCGGTCGATGACGGCCTTGGCCACGCCGATCTCGTCGCTCGGCAGCAGCATGGACAGGCGGATGCCGAACTGCCTGAACGGCCGCGAGGAAACGGTGTTGAAATACGGGCTGGGCTTGCCTGCGGCGCAGCCGTTGCTGCACTGGGCATCGTTGTAGCCGAGCGTGTAGGCCGCCGTGATCGAGTTGCAGTTGACGGCATAGGGCGCGGTCCAGACCATCAGTACGGCTTCGATTCCAGTCGGCAACTGCCGGTCTATGCTTTGGCGCAGCCGGGCGAACTGGTCCGGATCGATGCGGTGCGGCTTGCCGGGAATGGACACGTGCACCACGTTGGCGGCCGGAATGGCGCGGGCCTTGCGGTAATACTCGCCCACGGTCACGCTGCCGGGGTCGGCGTCATTGATGACGATGGCCAGCTGCGCCGCCGTCAGCGCGGCGCGCGCCGGGGTGAACTGGGCCCGGGCGCCGGGTGCGGCCAAAAATTGGACGATGGCGAACAGCAGGAAGGCAACAAGGTGGCGTGGCGGCATGCGCCGATTATAGCGGCTGGCGCGGCAGAGCCACGCCAGCATTGCCGCGCGGCTAACCCTTGGGGCACTCGGCCATGGCGGGGTCGCTACAGAGCGCGCCGTTGCGCAGCGCTTCCTCTTCGGCTTTTTCGCGGGCAAGCTGTTCGTCGTGCTGGCGGTTCTTTTCGATGGAATACGATTTCTCGTATTCGATCAAATTCATTTCCATCGCTTCGCGCTCGGCATCCGAGGCGAGCTCCGGATTGACGTCGCGCGTGGTGATGACCGAGGCACCGCCGCCGTGCATGGTGACGACGCTCGATTCGATCTGGGTGGTGGGCATGGCGAGCGCCGTTTCGACTGGAGCGGCTGCGATCGCGGTTGCGGGGGATTCGTTACCGCCTCCGCAGGCGGTCAGGACAGTGGCCAGGGCGCAGGCAGCGCACCAGCTGGTCAGTTTCGAGAACATGTTTCCTCACATCAAAATTCAATCAACGGATCAAATTCTAACCGTGCGGAAACAATTTAGTTTGAGAAATATCGTTACAGGCGATTAATATTGCGTGACATTATCATTTTTAGCGACTGTTGAGCTCACTTAAATGTAGATGCAGGAAAATATCCTTATGGAAATATAAAATTCTTTTGGATAACGTCGAGTTTAGGCGACAGAAAAAACGCTAATTTGTAAAGAAATGTGTATGCCCAAAAAATACGTGGCGCTTTTAGCTAAATAAAGCGCCAAGCTTGTCAACCGATTCAGGAGTGGCGTTTTCGCAACACGCCGAGCAGGCCCAGACCGGCCAGCAGCATGCCATAGGTCGCCGGTTCCGGCACGGGCGCGGTAACCGGACCGGTGAGGATATGCCCCTCGCCGCTGACGGTGGCGTTGAACTTGCCGAAATCGCTGTTCTGAAAGCCCGTGGTGACGAACACATAGGGCGTGTTGGCATCCAGGTAGGACAGGAAACCGGAGACGCTGGCCTCGCCGTTGACATCGTCGTTAACGTTGATCAGGTTGCTGGTCGACGCGGCTGGCGTGAAGCTGTTGGCATACAGCAGCGTGTAGACGTCGAATACGTCGCTCTGGCTGACGAAGGAATAGACCCCCGCGACATCGACGGAAAAACTGAGCATATCGTAATGGACTGCCGTGCCGATGCTGGACAGCAGGTCGGGCGTGATGGGCCGGTTGAATACCGGCGCGCCGGTGGTGTCGCCGGAATAGTCGAAGGTGTCGGCCTGTGCGGCGGCCACCACGCCGCACAACAATGTGATGCCGGCCAAGGCATGTTTCAGGTTCATCGAAGCTCCCCCCTTGCATGAGTGCCTGGCCGGCGGTCGCCGACCATAACTCATCATACGCCCCGATGTGTTATCAAGTTGTTAATGAAATGCAACAGTGTGGGGGGGGGCGCCTCCCGGCCGCGCCGACGGGTACTTCTTCGGTTTACCGCTACAAGAATTGCGAATTAGCAGATTGACCCATTGGTGCTCTTACCGGTGGGCACATCGAGACCGAAATAGCACGCATAACCGTTGTCCTTGGTATAGGTGCAGGAGAGGTCCCCCCTATTCCTTTCGCGGTAGTCCGGAGCATCGCCGCAGGACATTTTCGCGTCGGGGCCGATCTGGTCGAACAGATCTTTTGCGAGCTGCCCCGTGAACATGAAGGCAACCTTCCGATCTTTCCGCGTGGGCGGCAGCATTTCGGACAGGGTGCCACCATACACTTGGTAATCGCCCTTGAGTGCTTTTGGCCTACCGTCCCACCCCTCCGGCTTTTTCTCAGCAGCCGAAGCCAGCGAGTACAGCACGAGAGCAGCAACCAAGAGCATCAGGCGCGCGGTCAAGCGAAGCTCCCAAAGAGTTCGGCGTGAAAGTGGTCATTGTGCCCCGCGCAGCTGGTCACGCGAGCACCGAGAGCCTTCTGCACCGCGTCGTCGTTGAAGTAAACGATCTTCACCCAGGGATGCTGCACAAGCAGCCGGATCAGTTTGATTGTCGCTTCGCGGTCGTACACGGCCCGGTCGAAATACGAACACCGTGCGGCTTGACCCGTCATCTTGTCCTTGCGGACCGGTCGACAGTCCACCTCGATGCCCTTTTGGTGCGTCCTGTGCTTATCGTAGGGAAGACCGCCGTCGATGCTGATGTTTCCGATGCCGAACTTCCGGTCGTCGATAGCTTGCCATGCGCGTTCGATCTGGAAGATAAACGTGAGCAGATTGGGGTGGGCGTACTGCGCCAAGTGGCCGGTTCCAGGCATATGCCCGATATTCCCATACACATAATAGCCCGCATCTTCGGGCGCTTGGGGCAGCATAAAATAGCCGCGCCGGTCTTTCGGCTGAATTGGAACTCCGTTCGACATGACTGCCTCCCGTCAAGCGCATTTTTTACTGGCGAGATCCCAGCCACCCGCAGTGCTTCCACCCGCACCGCCGCCGATCTTCTGCTGCGTGTATGTCCACTTTACCTTCGAAAAGCAAAGGCCGACCTCGTCGAGCAGCACGCCGCCGTCGCGCATCACTTGGTCCATGTGGTACAAGATGACGTTCTCCAGCTCCACCTGATAGTACTTCACAGGCTTGCCCTCGCCGTCTGCCCGCATGAATTCCAGCCTGGCCTTAGGGACGGTCTTGCCCATCGCGCAGTGCTGCATCAGAACGGGTGAGGCAATATCCGTTAGTTTGGAAAACGACAGCGTACGGTGCTCACTGTGCCCGACCGTGTGGCCGCCACTGGTGGATACAGTGTTGCTCGTGGGCTGGACCACGCCCCAGTGAGCCGAGCTCACTTCGATCCAGCCCGGATGCCCCGAATCGGCCGATTCACCCTTGATGCCATCGATTTGCAAATATGCGTCGCCTGCCATGTTGCCCCCAGGAATTTGTTGGGAGAAGTACCGAGGCATTGTTGCCCAGGCCTCCCGACACAAAATTGGGCAACGTCAACTTTGGTGTAGCAGGTGACACAGTCTGATGTGTTATAACCCGTACCACAACAGACCAACCATTCAATCGCCCTGGCGAATATCCTTTGCAGAGGGCGACCGATTACGCGCGCTTGTAGATATCCTCGAAGCGCACGATGTCGTCTTCGCCCAGGTAGCTGCCGGACTGCACTTCGATGATGTGCAGCGGCACCTTGCCCGG
>CBFGOU010000411.1:0-4914 GCA_965650445.1 uncultured Oxalobacteraceae bacterium
GAAAGTCGAGAATCTGCTCGAGACGGGCCAGATCGAGTTCGCCTTCGGTGAGAGGGTCGGCCCGTTCAGGCACCTTGTGAAACAGGAGCGTGGTCAGGCGGCCGCGCGGGCCGGCCGGCGACAACAGCGTGAACAGCCCTTTGGCGATAGTTGAGTTCATGGCCTGCGAAATGACGATGTGGGCGGCCGTTGCCGGTGAGCGGCGGCGGGGACGGTCTGTTTCATCATGCCAGTACCCAGGATGATTTTATCCATGAGTATAAGCAAGAGCAAAATATCGTAGTACAGGTCGAAATAGGCCAGCGATAAAAATGCCCCGCCGACAGCGTAACCGACGATCGACACCTGGCACATGCGGGACAGGTCGACCGCCCACTTCAGTTCTGGCTTGTCTTTGCCATGTTTGATGATCCGGCTTCCGCTGCGCCAGGCCAGCGGCATCAGCAGGAGGTACATCAACAGGCCGATATAGCCGTGGTCACCCAGCACCTGAAAGAAAATACTGTGCGCTACGTGGTAGTCCAGGGGATCTGGCGCATAGATGAAAAACATTCTCTGAGAAAATACGTTGTAGCCGCCGCCCAGCACATTGTCGTTGGCGACGTTAATCGCGAATTTCCAGGCATTCAAGCGGCCCAGTGCGGAGCCGTCCTCCTTGTATTCGCCAATGGTATTCATGCGATCAAACCATTGGTCGGGCATCACGGTCGCCACCACCGCCACCACCACCGCAATAGCGATCAGTCCGCCTAATTTCCGCTCGCTCTTCAGCCAGAGAAAACCCAGCATCATGGCGCCGCCCACCAAGGCGCCCCGCGAGTAGGATCCCATTGTCGAAATGACGGTAAACAAGGTCATTCCGACCACCGCCAATTTCAAGATGCGATTGCTGACCATGGAGCGCATGTACCAGATCAGCGGCAGCGTCATCACCAGTGCCAGCGCCATCGAATTATTCTCGGCGATATAGCTGCCCTCCGGCCCGTACACCCGATAGCTGCCGCCGGACGCCAGTGTGAACAAGCCGCCCTTCAGCCCGTAAATCCCAAGTGAAAGCGCGATGACAACGGCCAGATGCTTGACGTCTTTTTCGGTGTTGAGCACGACGGCCGACAGCAATACCATGAACAGCGTCTTTATCACGCGATTCCATTCGCGCCAGACCAGCAGGGGCTCCAAGGCAAAAAAGCTGGTGAGCGTCATAAAAGCGGCAAAGATCAGCAGGAGCACCACCACCGGCGTCATCGGAATGCGCTTCGGTTCCCTGCTTATCAGCGTGCTCAGCAAGGTAACGCCGGCAATCAGGGCCGCGAATGGAAAGTCATACGCCGCACCGTAGGACAGCCGGTGCGGGTTCATGAGACTGATCCAGGTAAACATCAGCGCGCCCCACGCGGGGCGCTTGAAAATGAATGGAATCGATCCGAAGATGATCAGAAAGAGGAGCGCGTCACGCACGTTGCGCCAATCTGCGGAACAGGCCGATGACGCGTTCGGCGTTCGCATGCCAGGTGAGCTTCTGCTCGACAATCGTCGCCTGGGCGTTGCGTGCGACCCTGGTGCGCAACGCCGCGTCTTCGCTCAGCCGGTCGATCGCGCCAGCCATGCCGTCGTCGTCGACCGGGTCGAACAGCACCGCGTTGTGCTCGTGCGCCAGGATTTCCTGAATGTTCGGCTGGGCCGGACCGACGATCGCCTTGCCCAAATACAGGTATACAAACAGCTTCAGGGGCGAGGCATAGGCCACCACGCCCGGCTGCAGCGCGATGTCAAAGGCCGCCACATACAGCGGCACCTGGTCGCGTCCCACCACGCCGGTAAAGCGGACCCGGTGTTCGATCTTGAGTGCGCGCGCCTGCTGCTCCAGCGCGGCCCGCGCAGGACCATCGCCCACCACCAGCAGGAAACGTTCCGATTCCGGCCGATCCTTGGCGATCATGGTAATCACCTTGTCGAGCCGGTTCCAGTCGCGCACGAAGCCGGTAAAGCCAAGCACCAGCTTGCCCTCGAGACCCAGGGTGCGCTTGGCCTGGCTATTGTCGGGCGCCTTGGCGAAGTGTTCGGGATTGATGCCGTTCGGGATCACCACGATTTTTTCGCGCGGAACGCCATAGGAAGCGACGATGTCGCCCAGCACCGCCGTGACCGGCAACACCAGGTCGGCATTGCGCCATGCATAGCGCTGCGACCAGCGCGCCAGGCCCATCAAGGCCAGGCCGTCGTGGCGGGCGCGCTCCTCCATCAGCGGTGCGTTCACTTCCAGCAGCATCGGCAGCTTGAACTTGCGCGCCAGCCAGATACCGGCCGGCAGGTACAGGTTGTAGCGTTCGTAGAAAACGTCCGGCTTGTGCTCGCGCACCGCTTTCACCAGGCGGCGGTACGCCACCAGGGAGTAGGCCAGTTCCAGCAGTTCGTAAAGCGCCTTGGGCATGAAGCGCTTGAGCAGCGCCACCGGGCCGGCATCCGAACCGAAGTCTTCCTTCTCGGCCGAAGGCGGCGCCACGATGACCACTTCATGGCCCAGCGCGCGCAGGGAATGGATCATTTCCTCGATGTGGACGTACTGACCGTCCTTCGAGCGGGTGCGGTGATGGTACAAAATCTTCACGCCGCCCCCACGATGATCTTCTGGAACAGGTCGATCTGGCCCTGGGTGGTTGCATCCCAGCTGAACCGTTCGGCATAGCGGCGCGTGGCCTGGTGGTCCGGGTATTGCGCGCGCAGCATGCCGACGGCGTCCGCCAGCGCGCTCGGCGTGCGCTCGCGCATCAGCAGGCCGGCTTCCGGCGCGGCCACCACTTCCGGCGTGCCCCACACATTGCTGGCCACCACCGGCGTGCCGCAAGCCATCGATTCGAGCAGCACATTGGCCCAGCCTTCGCGGCTCGAGGCCAGCACCAGCACATCGGCGGCGTTGTAATAGTTGGCCAGCTGAACTTGCGGCACACCACCCAGAAAGGTCACGCGCTCGGTTACGCCCAGCTGCTCGGCCAGGTTTTCCAGCGCGCGCTTTTCCGGCCCCGTGCCCGCGATCATCAGGCGTACGCCGGGCAGGTGCACCAGCGCCTTGATCACCAGGTCATGGCCCTTGCGCGGGTCGAGCAGGCCGACCGACAGCAGGGTGAAGTGGGTCAGGCCAAGGGCCGCGCGCGCGGCGGCACGGTCGGCCGGGGCGAAGCGCTGCAGATCGACCCCGTTGCGCAGTGGCGTGATGGTGTCGGCCGCCACGCCCAGCTGCACCATTTCATCCTTGAGCGCATTGCACACCGTGATCAAGCCCTTGGCGTTGTTTGCCGCCCACAGGATCATCTTGCGCGGCAAGGGAAACTGGGGAATGAGATTGATATCGGTACCGCGCGCGGTGATCGTCACCGGCTTGTTGAAATACTTGCCCAGCATAACGGCGGCCACGCCGTCCGGGTAAAAATAATGCGCATCGATGACGTCGAAGTCGTAGCCTTCATCGATGATGCGGCCGATCTCGGCGCGGGCGGCGCGCGCCATCAAGGCCGGCGCGGCAGCCATGCCGATTTTCGGAATCAAGGGATAGCGCGGATGGGTGATCGCAATGCCATGGCGCGACTCGGCGCGCGGCACCCGGGCGAACGCGCTGTAGCTGCCGAAACGGCGATTGCCTGATGGGAACCAGGGAACAGGCGCTACCACGCGCGAGCTCACCTGGCCGCTGGCGATCAGGTAGCGCAGCCGGGTTTCCACAAAAATGCCGTGATTGGGCTGTTCTATATTGGGGTAGAGCGTACTGAAGGTGAGCAGCTTCATCGTATTGGAAGTAAGCGGCGCGCGCGAATGGTAGGCCGGCGCTGGGATCAATTTTTTTGCCCTGCAGTAAAAGAGTTGCTTTGTTTACTGATGCAAAAATTGAAAGTATAATTCTACGTAATCATACTCGAAA
This sequence comes from uncultured Oxalobacteraceae bacterium, assembly GCA_965650445.1. Taxonomy (GTDB): domain Bacteria; phylum Pseudomonadota; class Gammaproteobacteria; order Burkholderiales; family Burkholderiaceae_D; genus Telluria_A. Next base: position 3,914 of record CBFGOU010000411.1, read on the forward strand.
AGTGTGAACCCCATGCAACTTTCAGAGAGGTGGGTTGGTTCCTCGCAACTGAATTTTGCTTGTAAGAGCCTCTGCCCTGTTTTCAGCATCAACCCTTGACGATTGGCGCCACGGCGGCGGAGTGCCACGCAGGCTTCATCACCGTTTGGCAGCATCCCTTCGCGCTGGCTCCCCCGTAAAAAGAACCGCACTATGATGACCACGATGACCGGCGCTGCCGGACCGCTTGCTGGAGCCTGCCCCGCCGCCCTCGGCAACACGGTACTGCGCATCGGCGCGCAGCGTCGGAGTGGCAAGCGCCAGACCGGCCGCCTGCGCCTTTCCTCGTTTGCTGATCGCTGACGTCGTGCGGGAACGTTCCTATCGCCGGGATATCGACGGTCTCCGCGCGGTTGCGGTGCTGGCGGTCATCCTCTTCCATATTGAGAAATCCCTCTTGCCCGGCGGCTTCGTGGGGGTCGATATCTTTTTCGTCCTGTCGGGTTTCCTCATTACCGGAAAGATCGCGCAGGATCTCGACGCGGGCCGATTCTCGCTGCGCGACTTTTACTGCCGCCGAATTAAACGGATTGCCCCGGCGATGCTGGTCGTGGTGCTGGTGACTGTTCTTGCTGCACAGGTCTTGTTGCTGCCAGAAGATGCCGTCGCGGCCGGCAAGGCCGGTCTGTGGTCGCTGGGTTCGCTGACCAATGTGTACTACACTTTTTTTCGGGACACCGGATATTTCGCCCAGAGCAGTGCCGAGCTGCCGCTGCTGCACTTGTGGTCGCTCGGGGTGGAAGAACAGTTTTATCTGATCTGGCCGTTGGTGCTGATGTTTCTCTATCGCCCGCTGGGCACCCGGGCTCTGCTGCTCCTGGTCGGCACCACCGCGCTGGCGTCCTACGTACTGGGCCAATTCCTGTTCGCCTACAAGCCGTCATTTGCGTATTACATGCTGCCGTCGCGTGCCGGCGAATTGCTCGCCGGGGCCATCGTGGCAATCGCGATCGAGCGGCGGG
>CBFGOU010000412.1:0-4907 GCA_965650445.1 uncultured Oxalobacteraceae bacterium
CTTCGACCAGGCCCTGTTCGACCTGCACGAAGCCGACATGATCACTTACGAAGACGCGCTGCGTAACGCCGACTCGGTCAACGACCTGCGCCTGACCATCAAACTCCAGGGTAAGGAAGCCAAGACGCGCGACCTGTCGGCTGGCACCGAACATCTCGGTATCGTTTGATGAACGTATTCGACTTCAGCGTTACCGACATCGGCGGCCGCCCGGTCGATCTGGCCAGCTATCGCGGCCATGTACTGCTGGTGGTGAACACCGCCAGCCAGTGCGGCTACACGCCACAGTACGAGGGGCTGGAAAAGCTGTACCGGATGTATGCCGACCAGGGGCTGGTGGTGCTGGGCTTTCCGTGCAATCAGTTCGGCGCGCAGGAACCCGGATCGGCCGGCGAGATCGAAACCTTCTGCGAAAAGAACTACGGCGTGAGCTTTCCGCTGTTCGCCAAGATCGACGTCAACGGCCCTGCCGCCGACCCGCTCTACGTGTATCTGAAAAAGGCCGCGCCCGGCCTGCTCGGCACCCAATCCATCAAATGGAACTTCACCAAGTTCCTCATCGGCAAAGACGGCACCGTCGTCAAGCGCTACGCCCCTTCCGCCACGCCTGAATCGATCGCAGGCGACATCCAGGCACTGCTCGCCGAGTAGATATTCACATTGGAAATGGGGTGGATTCCCATTTCACTAATTCCAATGACGAGTTATCCAGCGCATGAATGGGAAGCATCAAAACATGTGATTGGATTTATATCGCATCGCGCTTCATACTTCGTTCCAACACTGATCAATAAAGGAAACGAAAATGAACTTACTGAAAACCATGGAAGCCATCGCCATCGCCTTAGCCCTGAGCCTGTCGGCCAGCGCATTCGCCAAGGTCCCTGCCGCCACCGTTCCGACTGTCGCCAACAACACCAAGATGATCAAGGTCGTCATCACCGGCAAGCGTCTGTCGCCTGCGCAGAAGGCCCAACTGGCCGCGCTGTAAGCGTCGAACGTTGTCGCCGTAGCAGAAGCAGAAGTACCATTGATTTGCTGACTGACTGGGAGAATCGCATGAACATCCTGAAGAACATGGAAGCCATTTTTATCGTTGCCGTCGCGCTGAGCTGTGCTACCGCTTTCGCCGCGCCAGCCCCTGTGCAAGCACGAGCACCCCAAGCTGCCAGCAACGCCAAGATGATCAAGGTTGTCATCACCGGCAAGCGCCTCACCGCTGCCCAGAAGGCCCAACTGCCTGCATAAGCAGGGTCAAAGCACGGTCGATCGCCAGATCGGCGTGCCTGGCCGGTACATGCCCTCTTCCGCACTGTCGCACATACACTGTTCATCCACCGCCTCCGGCGGTTTTTTTTCGGGTTACGGATAGGCGCAGCCAGGCGCATTACGCAACAAGTAGAACGGATTACGCTGATTCGCGCCGTCGTTCCAGATTTCGTAGTGGGTCGGGGTCAGGAAGCACAGGTGACGTGAGCTGTCGTACACCAGGCGCGGATAGGTGTTGTGTTCAAAAGCATTTCCGGGAATGTGATATTCCCGATAGCGCGTTCGTCCGCCTGGCGGGTTCGGCAGATGCCCGTGATGGTCCGCATGCTCGCCGCGATAATCGGTGGGATTCTGCGCGGTCACGGCGCGCAACAGACGTTCAATCTGCGTACCCAACAATGACTTCACGGCATGGTATTCCACTTCGTAGATCAGCAAGCCGCTGACCCGTCCGGCGCCATAGCGGCGATATCCGAGGACCGGATCATTGCTGCGGAAGGCGCCGACCGCATTTCCATTTTGAGTCGCTTGAGCAGGTGTAATAGGCATATCGGCCCCGTCCTCACAGATCGCGCAGGCGTCCGTTGAGGTAGATACTGTTGTTGTGGGTGCCGTAGCGCTTGTGCTTATGCGAATAACGCAAGGTCATCGCCATCGTGAATGCTCCTAACACGTAGGCTTCCACTCCCCCGCCAACGTCGGCCGGCAAATAGCTGAGGTCAAACAATGGAAACGCTCCCTGTTTGATTTCTTTGGCGAACTCCGACTCGGCCTTGGTGCACAGCGAGCTGAGGCGGTCCGAAATCGAACTTCCCGCTGCCCCGTGGTCCGGATATAAGGTCTTGATGTCGAAAAAGCGCCATTCGGCGGAATTCTTTTGTTGCAGCTCGATATCCCATGCATCGTTTGTCGCAATTCTGCCGGCATAGCCCAGCTGGAGCATCTTGGCCACCACCACACGCTCTTTCTTCTTGCTGGCCGTTTCCGTTCCAGGCACCAGCGCCTCCGCCTGTCGCCATAAGGCGTCGTCGAAATCGACCCAAGCCTTGGGTTCTCCGTCAAAAATAATGTCGATTGTCTTCATACCGCGTTCCCTCGTCGAAGTGGCCCGCAGAACGGGATGGGAGTTAATTGTCATACTATATGAACAGAAATACAATCACCTTCCTGTTTCATGGCCCGTCTCCCTGCGTAGATGTTGCTTCGATACACCACAACCGCGCAACACCTCGGCGATTCGCTGCCGTGAGATGCCTGTTATTCAGGCTGCGAATGGTAGTGATCACGCGAGTACGTTAGAGCCATGTCAAGTTATCCATCGTACGAATGGCGACCATCAAATCAATTGATTGGATTTATATCCCTGTGACCTTCATACTTCATTCCAACAACTGATCAATAAGAGAGGAAGCAAAAATGAACGTACTGAAAAACATGGAAACCATCTTCGTCATCGCCGTTGCCCTGACCCTGTCGGCCAACGCATTCGCCAAGGCCCCTGCCGCCACCGCGCCGACCATCGCCAACAACACCAAGATGATCAAGGTCGTCATCACCGGCAAGCGCCTGTCGCCAGCCGAGAAGGCCCAGCTGGCCGCGCTGTAATCAGCGGTTCAACGCACGGTCGAGCAGTTCGATCCAGTGCGTGACAGGGGTGTCGGTTCCCGACTGAAGATGTGTCAGGCAACCGATATTGGCAGAAACGATTTCCTGCGCCCCGGTCGCTTTCAGATTCGCCAGCTTGCGGTCGCGTAATTCGTGCGACAGCGCTGGCTGCAGGACAGAATAGGTTCCCGCCGACCCGCAGCACAGATGGCTGTCCGCGCACAGCACCACATCGACGCCGGCTGCACGCAATACCCCCTCCACCTTCCCCCGGATCTGCTGGCCATGCTGCAAGGTGCATGGCGGATGGTAGGCCACCCTTTCCCCGATTTTCCCGCGCAGCTTTTCCGCCAGCGCCGCTTCGAATTCCGGCACAATTTCCGACAGGTCGCGCGTCATCGCTGAAATGCGCCCGGCCTTGGCGGCATAGGCGCTGTCGTGGCGCAGCAGATGGCCGTACTCCTTGACCGTCACGCCGCAGCCCGACGCCGTCATCACAATCGCCTCGACCTGCTCGAGCAGCGGCCACCACGCGTCGATATTGCGGCGCATGTCGTCCAGCCCGCCGTCCTGGTCGTTCATGTGAAAGCGCAGCGCGCCGCAGCAGCCCTCCTTCGGCGCGACCATCAGTTCAATCCCGCAGGCGTCGAGCACGCGCGCGCTGGCGGCGTTGATGTTGGGCGCCATCGCCGGCTGCACGCAGCCATCGAGCACCAGCATCTTGCGCGCATGCGTGCGCGTGGGCCAGCGCCCGGCCGGTGCGCTGCGCGGCAGTTTGTCCTGCAGCGCGGGGGACAGAAGCGGGCGCACCAGCTGGCCAGCCTTGAAGGCCGGCTTGAAGATCCATTTGCGCGGCAGCGCTTCCTTGAGCACCGTGCGCGTGATGCGTTCTCCCAGTGGGCGCGCCACGCGCTGCTCGACCACCTTGCGGCCGATGTCGGCCAGCCGGCCGTACCGGACGCCCGACGGGCAGGTCGACTCGCAATTGCGGCAGGTGAGGCAGCGGTCCAGATGGACCTGGGTCTTGCGCGTGACCTCGGCGCCTTCGAGCACCTGCTTGATCAGGTAAATGCGGCCGCGCGGGCCATCGAGTTCGTCGCCCAGCAGCTGGTAGGTCGGGCATGTGGCGGTGCAGAAGCCGCAATGCACGCACGCGCGCAGGATGCTTTCGGCTTCATCGCCGTCGGCCGTGCCCTTGATGAAATCAGCGAGATTGGTTTGCATGGTTAATACATCCGCCCCGGATTGAAGACGTGCGTTGGATCGAACGAGGCCTTGAGGCGCGCGTGAATGGTGGCAAGCGCCGGCGCCAGCGGATGGAATACGCCGGCGCTTTTGTCGCCGCCACGGAACAGCGTCGCGTGGCCGCCAGCCGCCGCGACCGCGGCGCGCAGTTTCGGTGCGGCGGCGGAATCGGCGCGCAGCCAGCGTTGCGCGCCGCCCCACTCGATCAGTTGCGCTCCGCCGAGGATCAAGGCACTGGCCGCCGACGGCAGCGACAGGCGCCACAAGGCCTGGCCGCCATCGAAAAATGGGTGGGTCTGCTCGCGCAGGCTGGCCCAGAAGGCAGCGCCATCGATGCGCTCCCCACCCAGCTGCGCGGCGGCCGCTTTCACCGCCGCCTGGGCGCCGGACAGGCGCACCGTCAGCACGCCGTCATGCCAGCAGCTGGCTGACAGCGGCAGCGGCTGGCCGCCCCATTCGTTCAGCTGGCGCAGCGCGTCGATCTCGCTCATCGCCAGACGCAGCGTGATCTCGCTCGGCGCCTTCGGCAGCACTTTGACCGAGTGCTGCAGCATCAGTCCGAGCGTGCCCAGCGAACCTGCCAGCAGGCGCGAGACGTCGTAGCCGGCCACGTTCTTCATCACCTGGCCGCCAAAGGTCAGCACCTCGCCCTTGCCGTCCATGAGGACCGCGCCGAGCACGAAGTCGCGCACGGCGCCGCTGGTGGCGCGGCGCGGGCCGGACAGGCCGCAGGCGATCGCCCCGCCCAAGGTGGCGGCACCGAAGTGCGGCGGCTCGAACGCCAGCAT
>CBFGOU010000413.1:0-4906 GCA_965650445.1 uncultured Oxalobacteraceae bacterium
CGCGCGCCGGCGACAACAGGTCGTCGACGTTGCGCCAGGTGCGGCCATATTCGAAGAACAGCGCGTGCGCGTTGGCCGATTCGGCGCTCTCCGGCATCAACTGCGACGCATAGAACGCGACGCCATAGCTCACCTGGTCGCGCTCGGCCGCCGTCTTGCGCTTCCAGCCGGCAGTGAATTCGTTGGTTTCCAATCCGGAAATATCGGTGTGCGCGATGTTGGCCGTGTAGGCGTCGGTGTATTGCGGGACGCGCGGCGGCAGCGTCAGACGCAAGGTCGCACTCTGGATCTTGGCCTGGACGTCGAGATCGGCGTGGAAGCGCAGCCATTTGTCGTCGATGTTGAAATCGTCGTAGCTCACCTGGGCACGGTAGAGAGTGTCGGTCGAGAAGCCTGCACCGGCGCTGATTTTTTTTCGCGGCGCCTCGATCAGGCGCAGGGTGATCTGGCCCCCCAGATACGGCAGCTCGGCCCCGTCCACCCATTGCACCGGCGGCTTTTGATTGCGCTTTTCGCGCCGCTCGACCCGTTCGAACAGCTTATTGACGATCCAGCGCTGCTTGGCGCGTACCGCATTGTCGATCTCGGCCAGCGTCAGGCGCCGCGGCGCGGTCACGCGCAGGCCGTCGTCGTCGATCATGAAGCCGATCGAGCGGCGGCTGGAGCGGCGCAGCTCGAATTCGACCGTGTGCTGTCCGAGCTGGATGCGGCGCAGCGGCGGCGCATCGGGAGCACGGGGAGGTGTTGGGAAAACCACACGCGGTGGAGAAGGCGGCGCCTTGAACAGCGGCTGGGAAGGCGGTGCCTTGGCGGCCGGTTCAAGCGCCGCGAAGAAGTCCTGCGCGAATAATTCGAGTTGTTGGCCGTTGATTTTGGGTGAAGTTTCGTTTTGCTGCGGCGCCGATGCGCGGATCAGGGCACTGAGATCGCTCAGCCACCTTTGTAGGCGTGGGGCGAAATGACGCGCATTTCTGATTCTATCCAATTTTCCACCTCTTGCATCAAGCTGTCAGGGGTATGGCCTGCGGGCGATATGGGTTTGCCGATCGAGACGGTGATCAATCCTGGCCGCTTCAGGAAGGAGTTCTTGGGCCAGCACTCGCCGGAATTATGCGCGATCGGCACCACCACGGTGCCCGTTTCGATCGCGAGCCGGGTGCCGCCGGATTTGTACTTGCCCTTCTGTCCGACCGGGATGCGGGTCCCTTCAGGGAACATGATAATCCATTGGCCGTCGGCCAGGCGGCGTCTGCCGTGCGCGACCACCTGCTTGAATGCATTCATTCCCTGCTTGCGGTCGATCGGGATCATGCGCAGCAGCGCCATGCCCCAGCCGAAAAAGGGGATATACAGTATTTCTTTTTTAAACACGTACACCAGGGGGCGCAGCATGTTCGGCAGCAGGAAGATGGTCTCCCACGCCGACTGGTGCTTCGACAGCAGGATCACCGGCGCGTCGGGCAGGTTCTCGTAGCCCTTGAACTGGTAGCGGATGCCGCAAATGACCCTGGCGCACCAGACGATGAAGACATTCCAGCGCGAGGTCACCCAAAAGCGCTTGTTGTAGGGCAGCGGCGCGGCCAGGAAGCAGACGCAGGCCCAGATCACGGTCGCAATGGCCATGACGACGGTGAACAACAGGGAACGCAGGAACAGGGTGAAGTTATGCAAAGAACTCTCCGCAAGACGGATGGAATAAAAAAAACGGGTGCCGCTCAGGTGGGGATGTGCTGGCCTGCGGAACTGGTCTTGAGCAGCGAATTGACCATCTCGGCCAGGTCGGCGAAAACCTGGGTGCCAGGCGGCAGGCCGCCCACTTCGGCGGTCTTGGCGCCTTTGCCGGTCAGGACCAGGTAAGGCACGCAGCCGCTGACAAAACCGGCCTGCAGGTCGCGCAGCGAGTCGCCCACCGTCGGCACGCCCTTGAGCGAGACCTTGAAGCGCTTGGCGATTTCGTCGAACATGCCGGCCTTGGGTTTGCGGCAGTCGCAGCTGTCCATGGCGGCATGCGGGCAAAAGAAGATCGCATCGATGGTGGCGCCGACCTGCTGCGCGCTGGCGTGCATCTTCTGGTGGATGGCGTTCAGGATGCACATGTCGAACAGCTCGCGTGCGATGCCCGACTGGTTCGAGGCCACCACCACGCGGTAGCCGGCCTGGTTGAGGCGGGCGATCGCTTCGAGCGATCCGGGAATCGGCACCCACTCCGCCGGCGACTTGATGAACGCCGGCGAATCGTGGTTGATGACGCCGTCGCGGTCGAGGATGATCATCTTCATGCCGGTCTCCCTTGCTTACGCGGCCAGTTTGGAAATGTCGGCCACGCGATTCATCATGGTGTGCAGCAGCGACAGCAGGGCCAGGCGGTTGTTGCGCAGGGCCGCGTCCTCGGCCATCACCATCACGTCGTTGAAGAAGCCGTCGACGTCGTCGCGCAGCTGGGCCAGCGTCTTGAGGGTGCCAGTGAAGTCGCGCGCGGCGAAGGCCGCGTCCACCTGCGGACGCACCCGCACGATGGCCTGGTACAGCTTGCGCTCGGCGTCTTCCTGCAGCAGTTCTTCCTTGACCTCGCCGCTGGCGGCCTCGGTCTTTTTCAGGATGTTGGTGATGCGCTTGTTGGCGGCGGCCAGCGAGGCGCTTTCCGGCAGCGCGGCGAAGGCTTGCACCGCTTCCAGGCGCTCGACGACGTCGTGCACGCGGTCCAGGTGGGTGGTCAGCACGGCTTCGACTTCGTTGGGCGTGAAGCCGCGCTCGCGCAGGATGCCGCGCAGGCGGTCGAACATGAAGGCGCGCACGTCCAGCACCGGATCGGCGAACCCGGCGATGCCCTTGAAGCGCTTGTTGGCAAACTCCAGCAGTTCGATCAGCGACACGTCGATGCGCTTTTCGACCAGCATGCGCAGCACGCCCAGGGCGTGGCGGCGCAGCGCGAACGGGTCTTTCTCGCCGGTCGGCTGCAGGCCGATGCCCCAGATGCCGACCAGGGTTTCCAGCTTGTCGGCCAGGGCCACGGCGGTGCCGGTCCGGGTCGAGGGCAGGGCGTCGCCGGCAAAGCGCGGCTGATAGTGCTCGGTGGCGGTCAGCGCCACTTCATCGGCTTCGCCGTCATGGCGCGCGTAGTAGGTGCCCATGATGCCTTGCAGCTCGGGGAACTCGCCCACCATGTCGGTCAGCAGGTCGGCCTTGGACAGCAGCGCGCCGCGTTCGGCCAGCTGTTCGTCGTAGCCCAGCACGTGGGCGATTTCCCTGGCGATGCCGGCCACGCGGGTGGAACGCTCGGCCTGGGTGCCCAGCTTGTTGTGGTAGACCACATTGGTCAAGAGCGGCAGGCGCGAGGCCAGCGTCTTTTTCTTGTCCTGCTCGAAGAAGAACTTGGCGTCCGACAGGCGCGGACGCACCACGCGCTCGTTGCCGCCGATGATGTGGCGGGCGTCGTCGGTGGCCAGGTTGGACACGATCAGAAAGCGCGAGCGCAGCTTGCCGCTGGCGTCGGTGAGGGCGAAGTACTTCTGGTTGGTCTGCATGGTCAGGATCAGGCATTCCTGCGGCACGGCCAAAAATTCTTCCTCGAAGCGGCATTCGTACACCACCGGCCATTCCACCAGCGCGGTGACTTCGTCGAGCAGCGCTTCGGGCATCAGGACCTGGTCGGCGCCGGCTTTGTCCAGCAGCGCGGCGCGGATCGTTTCCTTGCGCGCGGCGATACTGGCGATCACCTTGCCGTCGGACTCCAGCGTGGCGGCGTAGTGGTCCGCGTGCGCGATGCTCAAGGCGGCGCCATTGGACAGGAAACGGTGGCCCAGGGTCTGGTTCGATGCGGTCAGGCCCAGCAGGGTGACCGGCACGATGGCCTGGCCATGCAGGGCGATCAGCTTGTGCGCCGGGCGCACGAACTGCACGGTGGTCCCGTCCGGGCGCTGGTAGCTCATCAGCTTGGGGATGGGCAGCTTGGCGGCGGATTCTTCCAGCGCGGCCTGCAGGCCCGTTTGCAGCGCACTGCCGGCCACCTTGCGGGTGTAGAAAAAGCTTTCGGCCTTGCCGTCGGCGGCGCGTTCCAGGCTGTCAAGGGGCAGGCCGGGCACGCCGAGGGCGGCCAGCTTCTTGGCCAGCGGGGCGCTCGGATTGCCGTCGGCGTCCAGCGCGACCGACACCGGCAGCACTTTTTCGCGCAGCGATTTGTCGGGCGAGGTGGCGCGCACATGGGTGATCGAGACGGCCAGGCGGCGCGGGGTGGCGTAGGCGGTGGCGACGCTGGAATCGTCCAGGAAATCGCGCGCCTTCAGGCCGTTGACGATGCCGGCGGCGAAGGCGGCGCCCAGTTTTGCCAGCGCCTTCGGCGGCAGTTCTTCGGTCAGCAGTTCGACGAGTAATGTCTGGTTCATGGTGCGCTTCTTATCAGTTCTTTGGTTCTGCGGCCGTTGGCGGCAGCATCGGGAATCCCAGCTTCTCGCGCGAGTCGTAATACGCTTGCGCCACCAGGCGCGAGAGCGTGCGTACGCGGCCGATGTAGGCGGCGCGCTCGGTCACGGAGATGGCGCCGCGCGCGTCGAGCATGTTGAAGCTGTGCGAGGCCTTCATGATCTGCTCGTAGGCCGGCAGGGTCAGTTGCAGTTCGACCAGGCGCTTGGCTTCGGCTTCGTGGTTGGCGAACTGGGCGAACAGCAGTTCGGTATTGGCGTGCTCGAAGTTGTAGGTCGATTGCTCCACTTCGTTCTGATGGAACACGTCGCCGTAGCTGAGGGTCTTTTTAGTGCCGTTCTCTTCCCACTCGGTCCACACCAGGTCGTAGACGTTTTCCACGCCTTGCAGGTACATGGCCAGGCGCTCGATGCCGTAGGTGATTTCGCCCAGCACCGGTTTGCAGTCGAGGCCGCCGACTTGCTGGAAATAGGTGAACTGGGTCACT
>CBFGOU010000414.1:0-4859 GCA_965650445.1 uncultured Oxalobacteraceae bacterium
GGCGAATACGACTACATCATTATCGGCGCCGGCACTGCCGGCTGCCTGTTGGCCAACCGCCTTACTTGCGACCCGGCTGTGTCCGTCCTGCTGATCGAGGCCGGCGGCAAGGACGATTACCTGTGGATTCATATTCCGGTGGGCTATCTGCGCTGCATCGACAATCCCCGTACCGACTGGCTTTACCGGACCGAACCGGAAGCCGGGCTGGGCGGGCGCGCCCTGATTTACCCGCGCGGCAAAGTCCTGGGCGGCAGCTCGTCGATCAACGGCATGATTTACATGCGCGGCCAGTCGCATGATTACGATCACTGGGCCGCGCTGACCGGCGATCCGTCCTGGGGCTGGGACAAGGTGCTGCCGATATTCAAGAAAAGCGAGAACCACCATGGCGGCCCCACTGCGCTGCACGGCGCCGGCGGCGAATGGCGGGTCGAGCGCCAACGCTTGTCCTGGGACATTCTGGACGCGTTCCGCGATGCCGCTGAACAAGCCGGCATCGGCCGCTGCGCCGATTTCAATGGCGGCGACAACGCGGGCACTGCCTATTTCGAGGTCAATCAGAAGCGCGGCATCCGCTGGAATGCGGCCAAGGCGTTTTTGCGGCCAGCGGCCAAGCGCGCAAACCTGACCATCATGACGGGTTGCCATGTCGAACGGCTGCTGATCGATGGCAAAGTGTGTCGTGGTGTCGATTTTACCGGCGGCGGCACGGCCTGGCGCGCCACCGCGCACCGTGAAACCTTGCTGGCGGCCGGAGCGATCGGTTCGCCGACGATTTTGCAGCGTTCCGGGATCGGCCCGGCCGCGGTCTTGCAGCGCTGCGGCATTGTGCTTGAACACGATGCCCCGGGCGTGGGCGAGAATCTGCAGGATCATTTGCAGCTGCGCACCGTCTACAAGATCCGTGGCGCGCGCACGCTCAACACCACCGCCGCCAACTGGTTCGGACGCATGAAAATCGGGCTCGAATACGCCTTGTTCCAGAGCGGTCCGATGTCGATGGCGCCATCGCAACTGGGCGCCTTTGCCCGTTCCGATCCAGGGCAGGCCACGCCGAACCTGCAATATCACGTGCAGCCGCTGTCCCTGGAAAAGTTCGGCGATCCCTTGCATTCCTTTCCGGCATTTACCGCCAGCGTGTGCAATCTGCGGCCGACCTCGCGCGGGCATGTGCGCATCGCCTCGCCCGACAGCGACGCCGCGCCGAGCATCACGCCCAACTATCTGAGTACGCCGGAAGACCGCGCCGTCGCGGCCGATGCCATCCGGCTGACGCGCCGGATCGTGGCCGCGCCGGCGCTGGCCAAATACCAGCCGGAAGAATACAAACCGGGCGTGCAATGCCAGAGCGACGAGGAACTGGCCGACGCGGCGGGGCGCATCGGGACGACAATTTTTCATCCGGTCGGCACCTGCAAGATGGGCCGCCCCGGGGATCCGCTCGCCGTGGTCGACAGCGCCTTGCGCGTCATCGGCATCGCCGGCTTGCGCGTGATCGACGCGTCCGTCATGCCGGCGATCACGTCGGGTAACACCAATTCGCCAACTTTGATGATCGCCGAGAAGGCTGCCCAGCTAATCGTATCGTCGCGCTGACAACGGTGGTTCTACTGTATTGTGACAAAAAGCTAATCTGTGTAATATCAAACGAAAGATTATCAAAGCGGTAAAACCCATCGGGAGACACAATGGCGGACGTCATTCTGGAAACGAGGCAACTCTCCAAGGAGTTCAAGGGGTTCACCGCAGTCAATGACGTCAATCTCCAGGTCGAGCGCGGTCATATCCACGCGCTCATCGGCCCAAATGGCGCCGGCAAGACCACCTGCTTCAATCTGCTGACCAAGTTTCTGGTACCGACGGCCGGCCAGATCCTGTTCAATGGCCGCGACATCACGGCCGCGCAGCCGGCCCAGATCGCCCGCATGGGCATCATCCGTTCCTTCCAGATTTCCGCCGTGTTTCCTCACCTGACCGTGCTGCAGAACGTGCGCATCGGGCTGCAGCGCGCTCTGGGCACTTCCTTCCATTTCTGGCGCAGCGAGCGCTCGCTCGACCGCCTCAACGAGCGCGCCATGGCATTGCTGGCCGAGGTCGACCTGAGCGGTTTTGCCGACACGGTCACCATCGACATGCCTTACGGGCGCAAGCGCGCGCTGGAAATCGCCACCACCCTGGCCATGCAGCCGGAATTGATGCTGCTGGACGAACCGACGCAGGGCATGGGCCACGAGGATGTGCACCGGGTGACGGAACTGATCAAAAAGGTGTCCGCGGGGCGCACGATCTTGATGGTCGAACACAATATGAACGTGGTGTCCGGCATCTGCGACCGGATCTCCGTGCTGCAGCGTGGCGCCGTGCTGGCCGAAGGAAGTTATGCCGAGGTATCGCGCAACCCGCAGGTGATGGAAGCCTATATGGGCACGGCCAGCGAAGGAGCGCATTGATGAGCGCCGCCCTCGAAATCACCAACCTGCAAGCCTGGTATGGCGAATCGCACGTCCTGCACGACGTCAGCCTGGAGGTGCAGCCGGGCGAAGTCGTTACCTTGCTGGGCCGTAACGGTGCCGGCCGCACGACCACCTTGCGCGCCATCATGGGCCTGACCGGCACGCGCAAGGGCTCGATCAGGATCAATGGCGTGGAAGCGATCGGCTTGCCGACGCACCGGATCGCGCACCTGGGTGTGGGCTATTGCCCGGAAGAGCGCGGCATTTTTTCCTCCCTGTCGACCGAGGAAAACCTGATGCTGCCGCCGCGCCTCAAGGGCAGCGGCAACGGCATGTCGGTCGACGAGATTTACCAGATGTTCCCCAACCTGCTGGAACGCAGGACCAGCCAGGGCACCCGCCTGTCCGGCGGGGAGCAGCAGATGCTGGCCGTGGCGCGCATCCTGCGCACCGGCGCCCGCCTGCTCCTGCTCGATGAAATATCCGAAGGCTTGGCGCCGGTGATCGTGCAGGGCCTGGCCCGCATGATCACCACGCTCAAGTCGAAGGGCTACACGATCGTGATGGTGGAACAAAATTTCCGCTTCGCCGCACCATTGGCGGACCGGTTTTATGTGGTGGAGCACGGTCAGATCGTCGAGACCGTCGCTGCCGCTGAATTGGCAGCCAAGATGCCGGTACTGACCGAGCTGCTTGGCGTCTAGGGACCCAGACGGAGACAACATGAAACAGCAAGCTATTGTCATTGCAGTGAGCACCTTGTGTGCGCTCGGTGCCGTTCTTCCGGCGCAGGCCCAGGTATCGGGCGATGTCATCAAGATCGGCATGATCACCGACACCTCGGGCCTGTACGCCGACATCGATGGCAACGGCGGCGCCGAAGCGGTCAAGATGGCGATTGCCGACATGGGCGGCGCCATCAATGGAAAACCGATTCAATTCATCTCGGCCGACCACCAGAACAAGGCCGACATCGCCGGCAGCAAGGCGCGCGAATGGTTCGACCAGCAGGGCGTCGACATGCTAATCGGCGGCACCAATTCCGGCGCCAGCCTGGCCATGGCAAAAATCGCCGCCGAAAAGAAAAAGGTCTTCATCGCGATCGGGGCCGGTTCGGCCCGCTTGACCAATGAAGAGTGCACGCCCTACACCGTGCACTACGCCTACGACACGGTGGCGCTGGCGCGCGTGACCGGCGCCACCATCGTCAAGCAGGGCGGCAAGAACTGGTTTTTCCTGACGGCCGATTACGCTTTCGGCCATTCGCTGGAAAAAGATACCGCGGACGTGGTCAAGGCGGCCGGCGGCAAGGTGCTTGGCAGCGTCCGCCATCCGCTGTCGGCGTCGGACTTTTCTTCCTTCCTGCTGCAGGCGCAAGCGTCCAAGGCGCAGATTCTCGGCCTGGCCGATGCCGGCGGCGACGCCATCAATGCCATCAAGGCGGCCAACGAGTTCGGCATCACCAAGTCGATGAAGCTGGCCGGCTTGCTGATCTTCATCAACGACGTGCATACCCTCGGTCTGAATACCACCCAGGGCATGCTGCTGACCGACAGCTGGTACTGGGACCAGAACCCCGACACCCGGGCCTGGTCCAAGCGCTACTTCGCCAAGATGAAGAAGGAACCGTCGAGCCTGCAGGCGGCCGACTATTCCGCCGCGATGACCTACCTGAACGCCGTCAAGGCGGTCGGCAGCGACGATCCCGACAAAGTCATGGCGCACCTGAAGAAGACCAAAATCAACGACATGTACGCCAAGAATGGCGAAGTCCGCCCGGACGGGCGCATGGTGCACGACATGTTCCTGATGGAAGTAAAGAAACCGGGGGAATCGAAATATCCGTGGGATTACTACAAGGTGGTTGCCACCGTTCCGGGAGCGCAAGCCTACACCACCAAGGCCGAAACCAAGTGCGCCTTGTGGAAGTAGTTTAGGCCATGGAAATTTTCGGCGTTCCCATGCAAGCCATGATGGGCCAGCTGCTGCTGGGCCTGGTCAACGGGTCTTTTTACGCGATGCTCTCGCTCGGGCTGGCCGTCATCTTCGGCCTGCTCAACGTGATCAATTTCTCGCATGGCGCGCTGTACATGGTGGGCGCCTTCCTGGCCTATATCGGCATGACCAGCTACGGCCTGAGCTATTGGACCATGCTGGCGCTGGCGCCGCTGCTTGTGGGCATCTTCGGCGTGGTCATCGAAAAGACCATGCTGCGCTGGCTGTACAAGCTCGACCATTTGTACGGACTGCTGCTGACCTTCGGCATCACCCTGCTGCTCGAAGGGGTGTTCCGTTCCTTCTTCGGCGTGTCCGGCCAGACCGTCCCGGTGCCCGAAGCGCTGAGCGGTGCCACCAACCTCGGCTTCATGGTGATGCCGAACTACCGCGGCTGGGTGGTGGCGG
>CBFGOU010000415.1:0-4843 GCA_965650445.1 uncultured Oxalobacteraceae bacterium
AATTCGCTCGGCACCACGGTGGCGCCGACCTTGGGCGGCGTGCTGATCCTGTCGGCCAGCGGCACCCTGGCCCCGGATCAGATCCATCTGCTGTCCGCGGCGGAGCAAGCCCTCTACCGCGCGAAGGAAGCGGCGACCGTGCAGGGTCCTTACCTGGCGCTGGCCGGCGCGCTGCTGTTTCTGGCGGTCCTGTTCGCCTTCGCCCGTCTACCCAAGATCGTCCACCATGACGGCGGCAAGGGCGAGACCGGCTTGCGCGCGCTGCTGGCGCACCGCCATCTGGTGCTCGGCACCATCGGGATTTTTCTCTATGTCGGCGCTGAGGTGAGCATCGGCAGCTTCCTGATCAATTTCCTCGGCGAGAGCAGGGTCGCCGCGCTGACCCCGGCGGCGGCAGCGCATTACGTCAGCTATTACTGGGGCGGCGCGATGATCGGCCGCTTCATCGGCTTTGCCGTGATGCGCCGCGTCAGCCCCGGCAAGACGCTCGCCTGCAACGCGGCCTGCGCCATCATCCTCATCCTGGTGGCCATTTTCGGCAAGGGCCAGCTCGCGATGTGGGCCATCCTCGCCGTCGGTCTCTTCAATTCGATCATGTTCCCGACGATCTTCAGCATGGCCCTGCATCGGCTGGGCAAGCTGACCGGCCACGCCTCTGGCGTGCTGTGCATGGCCATCGTCGGCGGGGCGCTGGTGCCCTTCGCGCAAGGCGCCCTGGCCGACAGCATCGGCGTGCAGCTATCGTTCTATGTTCCGGCGGCCTGCTATCTCTTCATCCTCTATTTCGGCTTTGCCCACGCTAACCTGTACAAAAAATGACAACGACGAAACGCACGACGCAGACGCTCCTCTCGCTATTGCTGGCAGCGAGCATGCTTGCGGCGCAGGCCGCCGAACCGCTGAACATCGACCAGCGCGTGACCCAGCTCATGAAGCGGATGACGCTGGAAGAGAAAGTCGGCCAGCTCACCCAATACTCGGGCGACGCCGACCCGACCGGTCCCGTGGCAGTCAAGGGCAGCCTGCGCGAGGGCATCAGCAGCGGCCAGATCGGTTCGATCTTCAGTGCCAAGGGCACCAAGAGCATACGCCAGTACCAGGACCTCGCGCTGAAGTCGCGCCTGAAGATTCCGCTGCTGTTCGGCCTGGACGTGATCCATGGCTACAAGACGACCTTTCCGCTGCCCCTTGCCGAGGCGGCCAGCTGGGACCTCGATGCCATTGAGCGCAGCGCCCGCGTTGCCGCCATCGAAGCGGCCGCTGCCGGTATTCACTGGACCTTCGCGCCGATGGTCGATATCGGGCGCGACCCGCGCTGGGGCCGCGTCATGGAAGGCGCCGGCGAAGATACCTATCTCGCCTCGCGCATCGCCACGGCCCGCGTGAAAGGCTTCCAGGGCCGGCAACTGGGCGACACCGATGCCGTCATGGCCTGCGTGAAGCATTTCGCTGCCTATGGGGCGGCCGTTGGCGGGCGCGACTACAACAGCGTGGACATGAGCGAACGCATGTTGTGGGAAACCTATCTGCCGCCCTTCAAGGCGGCGCTCGACGCCGGCGCGGCAACGATCATGACCTCGTTCAACGACCTGAATGGCATCCCGGCCTCGGCCAACCGCTATCTGCTGCGCGATACGCTCAAGGGCAAATGGCATTTCACCGGCTTCGTGGTGTCCGACTGGCGCTCGATCGAGGAGATGCGCGCCCACGGTTTCGTTGCCAACAACAAGGACGCGGCGCAAGCGGCGCTCAACGCCGGCAACGACATGGACATGGAAAGCGGCGTCTACCGGGAAAATCTGGCGCAGCTGGTGCGCGAGAAAAAAGTGGCGCTGGCCGATGTTGACGACGCGGTGCGCCGCGTGCTGCGCAAGAAATTCGAGCTGGGCCTGTTCGACGATCCCTACAAGTTCATCAACGCCGAGCGCGAGCGCGCCGTGCTCAATAAGCCGGAGCACCGGCTGGCGGCGCGCGAGGTCGCCGCGAAAAGCATCGTGCTGCTGAAAAACGAGCAGGCCGTGCTGCCGCTGTCCAAATCGATCCGCAAGCTGGCCCTGATCGGACCGATGATCAAGCTGGGCGTGGAAAACCATGGCTACTGGTCGGTCACTGTACCCGAAGTCGACTACGCAAAGCAGGCGGTGTCGGAATGGGACGGTATCGCCGCCAAGCTGGGCAAGGACGCCACCCTGCTGTACGCCAAGGGCAGCGACATCGAAGGCGAGGACCGCTCGGGCTTCGCCGAAGCCGTGCGCGTCGCCAGCGAAGCCGATGCGGTGGTGATCGGC
This sequence comes from uncultured Oxalobacteraceae bacterium, assembly GCA_965650445.1. Classification (GTDB taxonomy): domain Bacteria; phylum Pseudomonadota; class Gammaproteobacteria; order Burkholderiales; family Burkholderiaceae_D; genus Telluria_A. Next base: position 2,289 of record CBFGOU010000415.1, read on the forward strand.
GTCGGCGAGCGCTGGGACATGAGCGGCGAGGCACGCAGCCGCAGCAAGCTCGACTTGCCTGGCGTGCAGGAGGAGCTGATCAAGGCCATCATTGCGACCGGCAAGCCGGTGGTGGTGATGATCAATGCCGGCCGCCCGCTGGTGTTCGACTGGACGGCCGATCATGCGCCGGCGATCCTGTACAACTGGTGGCTGGGCAGCGAAGCGGGCAATGCGGTGGCCGATGTGCTGTTCGGCGACGTCAACCCTAGCGCCAAACTACCGATGACCTTTCCGCGCAGCGTGGGCCAGATTCCCATCTACTACAACCATTTCAATACCGGCCGCCCGGCGCCCAATCCGACGGCGACCGAATGGGTGTCCGCGTACACCGATCTGATCAACCTGCCCAAGTTCCCCTTCGGCTTTGGCCTGAGCTATACGAGCTTTCGCTATGCCGACCTGAAGCTGGATAGCCAGACCTTGCGCGGCGATGGCAAGATCAAGGTCAGCATGCAGCTGACCAATACCGGCAAGGTGGCGGGCGAGGAAGTGGTGCAGCTCTATCTGCGCGATCGCGTCGCCTCGGTGGTGCGCCCGGTTAAGGAGCTCAAGGGTTTCCGCAAGGTCGCGCTGGCGGCCGGCGAAACCAGGACGGTCGAATTTACGATCGACAAAGAAAGCCTGTCCTTCTTTAATGCGGCGCTGCAGTGGAACGCCGAGCCGGGCGACTTCGATCTGATGATCGGCGCCTCCTCGGCCGACATTCGGCTCCAATCCAAGTTTGTCTACGCGCGCTAGCCAACACACATCAAAACGCGACGTGTAGTGGCGCTTCCTCCCGCGAGCAACGCCTGTCGTGCTTGAAGCTGTTCAGCGGTTCGATGTGCGAGCCATCCGACAGCGTGGCGAAGCGCGCGATGCCCATATCGATGCCGACCGCCGCACCGTGCGCTAGTGGCAGTTCTACCTCCCGCTCGGTCTGGATGGATAAGCACCACCGGCCGGCGCCCCGGTTGCCATTGCTGGCCGACACCGTGGCCTGCTTCACCTCGCCCAGCACAGCGCGGCTGTTGCGGTAGCGCAGCCAGCCGAGCTTGGGTAGAAAAATGCGGCTGTTGGCCTGATCGAGCTTGATCTGCTTTGGGTCCGGGTAGCGGAAGCTGTCGCCTTGGCCCTTCTTCTTGAAGCGCGGGAAATCTGCCCGCCTGGCGAAGAAGTTGACGTAGGCGCGCTCCAAGTCCTTGAGTGTCTGTTGCAGCGGATGCGTCGGCGCATCCTTGAGCCACGGCGTCTGCGTGCCGTTGCGCCACCCGGTGAGCAGCTTGCATAGACCCGCGTAGCCGAGCTTGTTCTCGCCCAGCTCGTAGCGTTCCTTCTGCAACGCCAGCGCCTTGTTGAAGACGAAGCGGCACGACCCGGCGAAGCGGCGCATGGCGCGCTGCTGTTCTCCGGTTGGCATCAGTTCGTACTTGAAGGCTTGGCGTCTTTGCATCGCCTCAGCATACGGCGATCTTCGACGACCTGCGCAGCATCTTCACCAGCGTGTGCGCCGGCTTCGAGGCACAGATGGTGGAGTTCGAGGGCGAGGATGATCACGTTCACTTGCTCGAGATCATTCGTCTGTACATCGAGCAGCAGCAGACGCCACACTGACCGCCGAAAGGACGCCTGCGGCGTCCGCGCTATCCTTCCCCGGCCTGAAGGCCGAGGCTTGCCGCGCACCTGGTCAAGCGCGACACCTACCAGGACGGCCGAGCCTTCGTGGGCAAGGGCGTCATGCCGCAATTCGAGGCTTGGCCTACGCTGCAAGGCGTGCGCAACGGCGAAGATCCGGTACTCGCGGCCGCACTATTGGCCCTGGCCCGCCAGGGTAGCAAAAAGATCTAAATACAAGATGACCTGAATCGCAGTAGTAAAAGAGCCTCGGGTTGATCGAGGCTTTTTTCTGCGCCCGGCATGGGCACACTCCTTAACACCTCCAGGCAGTCTCGACGTGATCGGGCAGGGCATGCCGAGCGACGTCGAGGCTAGACTTCAATACACCAGGGTTTGAATCGCGTGCGCCGGAATGCTAGTTTTCGCTTGCACCCGGCCTACATACAGGGTGTAGACGATGTCCTTGTCGCCTTGATTCATCACCACGGTTGCCACGCGCCCGTCCGGGTTGCGGAACGAGGTTGTCAGCAAGCTGCTGCGGCTGGTGGTCGAACTCACGCGTTGCGCGCGGGGGCGAATGAATTTCGAGAAATGGCCGATGTAGGCGTAGCTCGGCGTGTAGATCAGCTCCCCGGTCCGGGTGTCGGCATGAATCGGTGCGAAGCAAAAATTGCCAACGTGATTTGGCCCACCGTGCTCATCCAGCAGAATATTCCAATCGGTCCAGGCGACCGATCCGCGGTTGAAATCGTTGATCATGGCGTTGCCGTAGCGCTCCGCATTGGGCCAGTACTGGTAGCGCTCGGCGTCGAATTTCTCCACGGTCGCCTCGGTCAACATCAAGTGCTTGTCGGGGTATGATTGATGAACGTCTTCGACATTGGCATACATCGCTTCACCGCCCCCCCATGATTCAT
>CBFGOU010000416.1:0-4843 GCA_965650445.1 uncultured Oxalobacteraceae bacterium
GGAGGATCTCTTTGCCTTGATACTCATGGATTTTCATGCTGGCTTCCCTTCTTCTTACTAATATTTAATACGGTTGAAATTGCGGATGGGGGTAGTACGTGCTGCTAAAAGTAATAACGAAACCTTCCCGCTAGCGGCGATAGGCGTTGTGGCGGAAATCTTTGTCAGGCAGGGCTATGGCGCGGGGACACACCTGAACATCGGCAATGCGCACGTCGCGGTCCCACACACCAGCGTCGGGCGCGTTCGCATCGATCTGGTAACTGCGCGGTTGCCGCAATGCGCAAGGGACGGAAGAAGACAGGGGCATAAAAAACCAATGCCGGCAATGCGGCAGTAAAAAGGTTGCAGCCGGTGTGCCTGGTGCACGTTGTCGCAGCTTCTACGACAACAACCGCTCATGCGGCGCTGCTTTAACCCCAAAAGTTTAGCACAGCCTTTGCCGCTGTTGAGACCTCGGGATGCCATTTTGCCTGCATAAACAGAAATTTCATCATTTGATGCCGAAAAAACATCAGTCGAGAGCCCATGAATATCTCGCAGTGCACCATTTTTGGGCATTTTTGCGCGAGAGTATGGCAAGATCGGCAATATTGAACCAACGCCCGGGCAACGTCGGCCAAAAGCCAGGCGGGCGGCTATTCGTCGTCGGCATCGCGGCCTCGCATGGCCGCCCGGATCGCGCGCTGGGAAAACCCGCGCTGCATGAGAAAGCGCATCTGCTTGCTGCGCTCGGCCGCATCGATGGCCACTGTGCCGAACTTGCGCTGCCACACCTCGACGGCCCGCGCCGCCTCGCTGTCGTTCAGGCCGGATTTGAGTTCTTGCAGGGCCTCGCCTTCGATGCCGTGGCTTTGCAGTTCGGCCATGATGCGGCTGTTACCGAAACGCGCGGCACGACGATGCACCAGCGATTCGGAAAAGCGCTCTTGGGATAAGCACTTGTTTTGCTCGAGGAAATCGAGCAGGGCGTCGAGGTCGTCGCCCTCTTGCGCATAGCGGGACAGCTTGCGGGCCAGCTCCAGCCGACTGTGCTCGCGGATCGACAGATAGCGCAGCGCGCGCGCTTTCAGACTGAGAGGCTGTTTCAAAAAGCTATGTCACCGTCAGGTGTGGAAGTCAGGTGTGGAATATTTTTATCAGCTTCAAATAAGTCATTCCCGCGCAGGCGGGAACGACCAATCTGAGGCAGCTGGTAACTTGTAAGGTCGTCCACCGGGCGGCATGAGCGCCCGGCCGGCGCCGCCGCTTATTCCGAAACGGCCTTCAGCTTGGCCACCTTGGCAGGCTGCTCCTCCTCGCCAGCCGCAGGCGGCAGTTCGCGCACGCCCAGGGCCACGCGAACCTTGTTTTCGATTTCGCGCGCCAGCGCCGGACGCTCCTTGAGGAACAGGCGGGCGTTGTCCTTGCCCTGGCCAATGCGCTCGCCGTTGTAGCTGTACCAGGAACCGGATTTTTCCACCACCTTGTTGTCGGCGCCCAGGTCGAGGATCTCGCCTTCGCGCGACGTGCCTTCTCCATACAGGATGTCGAAGTGGGCTTCCTTGAACGGCGGAGCGATCTTGTTCTTGACGACCTTGACCTTGGTTTCGTTACCGATCACCTCGTCGCCGGACTTGATCGAGCCGGTGCGGCGGATGTCCAGGCGCACGGAAGCGTAGAACTTGAGCGCGTTGCCGCCGGTGGTGGTTTCCGGGCTGCCGAACATGACGCCGATCTTCATGCGGATCTGGTTGATGAAGATGACCAGGGTGTTGGTGCGGTTGATCGAGCCGGTCAGCTTGCGCAGCGCTTGCGACATCAGGCGCGCCTGCAGGCCCGGCAGCGAATCGCCCATGTCGCCTTCGATCTCGGCGCGCGGCGTGAGCGCGGCCACCGAGTCGATCACGACCAGGTCGACCGAGCCCGAGCGCACCAGCGCGTCGGTGATTTCCAGCGCCTGCTCGCCCGTGTCCGGCTGCGAAATGAGCAGTTCCGACAGGTTGATGCCAAGCTTTTGTGCGTAGGTGACGTCGAGCGCGTGCTCGGCGTCGATGAAGGCGCAGGTGCCGCCCAGCTTTTGCATCTGGGCGATGGTTTGCAGGGTCAGGGTGGTCTTGCCCGACGATTCGGGACCGTAGATTTCGACGATGCGCCCGCGCGGCAAGCCGCCCACGCCCAGCGCGATGTCCAGGCCCAGCGAACCGGTCGAGACGGTTTGCACTTCCTCTACCGGCGCATTGGCGTCCATGCGCATGACAGAGCCTTTGCCGAACTGCTTTTCGATCTGCGCCAGGGCGGCGGCCAGCGCCTTGCCCTTCTCGCCGGCATTCATAACGTTTTTCTTGTCATCCATAGTGTGTTCTCTGTCCTGGTAAAGGGCGGTTTGACGTCAACAGTCGGTACTGTATAAAAAAACAGTAGTCTTTGCAAGCGGAATTCAAAAAACTTCCCTCGTGAGGGATAAATGAAACACAATAGGCTTTATTCGCCCCCCACTTCCACCATGCGCATTTTACTAGCCGAAGATGATAGCGTGCTCGCCGACGGCCTGACGCGCTCCTTGCGTCAGTCGGGCTATGCCACCGATTGTGTCAGGAACGGCCAGGAGGCCGATACCGCCCTGTCGACCCAGGAGTTCGACCTGCTGATCCTCGACCTGGGACTGCCCCGGCTGTCGGGCCTGGAAGTGCTGCGCCGCCTGCGCGCGCGCGCGTCCCTGCTGCCGGTGCTGATCCTGACGGCGGCCGATTCGATCGAACAGCGCGTCAACGGCCTCGACCTGGGCGCCGACGATTACATGGCCAAGCCGTTCGCCCTGTCCGAACTGGAGGCGCGCGTGCGCGCCCTGACCCGGCGCGGCGCCGGCGGCGGGCCGGCGGTGGTGCGCCACGGCCCGCTGGTGTACGACCAGGTCGGGCGCAGCGCGTACATCAATAACCAGATGCTCGACCTGTCGGCGCGCGAGCTGGGCCTGCTGGAAATCCTGCTGGCGCGCAGCGGCCGCCTGGTCTCCAAGGAGCAGCTGGTCGACCACCTGTGCGAGTGGGGCGAGGAAGTGTCCAACAATGCCATCGAGGTGTATGTGCACCGCCTGCGCAAGAAGATCGAGGTGGGCGGGGTGCGCATCGCCACCGTGCGCGGCCTGGGCTATTGCCTGGAAAAATTCAGCGGTGCCCCTGACGCCCCCGAGCACTAGCCGTGAACGAGCTCGATGCCGGCCTGGCGCAGCCGGAACCGCTGCTGTACGAGCCGCCCAAGGCCGAGCCGGACGAAAACATCCAGCATTCGCTGTTCGGCGAGATCCTCGACTGGATGCTGGCGCCGCTGCTGCTGCTCTGGCCGATGAGTATCGCCATCACCTACCTGGTGGCCAAGTCGATCGCCAACCAGCCGTTCGACCATGCGCTCGAAGACAGCGTGACGGTGCTGGCTCAGCAGGTCAAGGAAGTGGACGGCCGCGTGGTCTCGCGCCTGCCCGGACCGGCCCGCGACGTGCTGCGCGCCGACGATGTCGACAACGTGTATATCCAGATCGTCGGGCCGCACCGCGAAATCGTCGATGGCGACCGCGACCTGCCGCTGCCGCAGGATGAAGACCGCTACCGGCGCGGCACGGTGCATTTCCGTAACGAGACCGTGCACGGCACGCCGGTGCGGGTGGCCTTCACCTATGTCAACCTGCACCCGCTGGCCGCGCGCGGCGAGGAACCCTACGCGGCCCTGGTGCAGGTGGCCGAAACGCTGGAAAAGCGCGCCCTGCTGGCCAACGAAATCATCAAGGGCGTGATCCTGCCCCAGTTCATCATCCTGCCGATCGTGCTGGCGCTGGTGTGGTTCGCGCTGGCGCGCGGCCTGTCGCCGCTGGCCCAGCTGCAGGAGCGCATCCGCGCGCGCCGCCCGGACGACCTGTCGCCGATCGATTCGCGCCAGGTGCCCGAAGAGATTTCGCCGCTGGTCGGCTCGCTCAACGACATGCTCGAACGCCTGTCGCAAACCATCGAAATGCAAAAGCGCTTCATCGCCGACGCCGCGCACCAGATGAAAACCCCGCTGGCGGGCATGCGCATGCAGTCCGAACTGGCGCTGCGCCAGATCGATCCGGGCGAAATCCACCGCTCGCTCGAACAGCTGGCCAAGAGCAGCGAGTCGGCCACCCGCCTGGTCAACCAGCTGCTGGCGCTGGCCCGTGCGGAAAACCAGCCGCATACCGGCGGCGCCTTCGAAGCGCTCGACCTGGCCGCGCTGGCGCGCGCCACCGTACAGGACTGGGTGCAGGCCTCGTTCGCGCACCGCATCGACCTGGGCTTCGAACAGCCCGACGCGCCGGTCGGCATCAGCGGCAATCCGGTGATGCTGCGCGAAATGCTGTCGAACCTGATCGACAATGCGCTGCGCTACACGCCGGCCGGCGGCAGCGTCACGGTGCGGGTGCGCGACGACGGCGGCGCCGCCCTGCTGGAAGTGGAAGACACCGGGCCGGGCATCGCTGCGAGCGAACGGACCCACGTCTTCGAGCGCTTTTACCGCATCCTCGGCAACAGCGCGCCGGGCAGCGGCCTGGGGCTGGCCATCGTGCGCGAGATCGCCCAGCAGCACGGCGCCGAAGTCGACGTATTCAACAACCCGCGCAGCGACGCGCGCAAGGCCCCCGGCTGCCTGTTCCGGGTCAGCTTTCCGCCGCCCGCGCCACCGATGGACGAATTGCTGTCATGACCGATTTACCCGCCGGCGCCGTGGGCGCCCTGATCGCCGCGCGCGCGGCCCACTGGCGCCGCGCGCGCGCCATCACCCTGCTGCTGCTGCTGGCCTGGCTGGCCACCACCTTCTGCACGGGGTTTTTCGCGCGCCAGCTGGCCCACCT
>CBFGOU010000417.1:0-4834 GCA_965650445.1 uncultured Oxalobacteraceae bacterium
CTTCGCCGTCGGCGATCTCGACCGTGCGGAAACCGATGCGGCGCGCGGTGGCCGAAATCAGCTGGCCCTTCGCGTCGACCACTTCGATCAGCAGCTTGTACAGCTTGGGCGTTTCGGCCGACCACGGCTTGACGCCGGGGATGCTGCCGCTCAGCACGGCTTTGCCGCCCTCGCCCGGTTTGGCGGCCAGGGCCAGCACTTCAGCGGTGCCGTCCAGCACGTGTGCCCGCACTTCGCTGCCGGCGACGGCGCCGGTCAGTTCGGCGGCCAGCTCGAAGCGGCCGTTGGCATAGGCCGGCTTGTCGAGCGACGCGGTGACCTTGAAGTCGCGCAGGCGGGTGGCCGCTTCGGCGTAAATATAGACGCTGCGTTCGATGCCCGACAGGCGCCAGAAGTCCTGGTCTTCCAGGTAGGAGCCGTCGGCCCAGCGATACACCTCGATGGCGATGGTGTTCTTGCCCGGATGCACGAAATTCTTCACATTGAATTCGGCCGGCAGCTTGGAGTCTTCCGAGTAGCCCACCCGTTTGCCGTTGACCCACACGTAGTAGGCGGCGCCGGCGGCGCCGACATGCAGGTAGATGTCATGGCCGTTCCAGGCCTGCGGCACGTCGAAATCACGCCGGTAGGAGCCGACCTCGTTCAGGTCATGCTGGATCAGCGGTTCCGTCATCGGGAACGGATACACGATGTTGGTGAAGATCGGCTTGCCGTAGCCCTGCGCCTGGATCATGCCGGGCACGGTGATGCGGCCCCACTTGGACACGTCGAAGTCCGGACGGAAGAAGTCTTTCGGGCGCTTTTCCGGCGTGGGCGAATAGGCGAACGCCCAGGTGCCGTCGAGCGAGCGATAGTTGGCCGACGCGGCCTTGTCGCCGGCCAGCGCCTTGTCGCGCGACTCGAAATTGAAGAAGGTCGCCTTCATCGGTTCGCGGTTGACCGCAACCACTTCGGGCTGCTCCCATTCCGCGCGCGCAGGCTGGGCGGCCAGGGCTGGTCCTGCCGCCGCCACCGCCAGCAGCGCTGACCCGACTATCCGAAACGAAACCATGACATTCCTTTTTTTAACGTTAATGGTTTTACAAATGAAAAGACAATAGCCCATCCGCATGGGCTATCGCATGCGCTCAATACTGCGCTGAACAAGCTGCGGGGGCGCGCCACCGCTGATCGATTGCGCGAAAATGGTAGCATCTTTCCCGGCACGCAAGAAGCACTTTTTGTTATCGATAACCGATACGAATCTCTTTTTTACCTCATGCGGACGGATCGATGCCGATTCCATTATCGCCACGCATAATGTTCGACGGGCTGTCGCTGCCTGTCAGGCGCCGCAATCGGTCACCGTCGTGTCGCTCAATCCCTGAAGCTCATGCAGCCTGCAGGTGCGCGAACAGCGTCTGCGGGTGCGCGTAGGCGGCGCTGGACGGCACCAGCCATTGCCGGCTGCCGTTGTCGGCAATGAAGGTCGGCACGCCGCCCGCACCGGACCGCTGCATCAAACCTTGCGCCCGCGTGATGCGCGCGTGGTTGGCTTCGAGCAGCACAGCATCCGGTTGTGCCGCCCGTGCCGCAGCCTGCTCCAGCCCAAGTTCCGCCAGCACGGCGCGCAGCGTTTCAGACGAGGTAATGTCGCGCCCCTCCACATAGCGCGCGTGCTGGATGGCCCTGAGCGCTTCCAGTTCCCGGGCAGGCTCGGTCAGCCGCACCGCCGTCAGCGCCATGGTGGCGGGAGCGCTATCGATGCTTTGCGAGTGGTCGGCCAGTACCTGATCGCGGTAACGTTCGCTGAACGCTTGCCCCGTCGCGGCGGCAATGCGCAGGTCGCTGTTCCAGATGTAATGCGCCATCTCGGCATTCATCGGCCGCGCGTTCGGTCCGGAAAACAGGGCGGTGGGCAGCAGCTCGACGGTGATGCCATGCGCGCTCACGAGGTCGGCCACCCCGCGGGAGGCACCGTAGCACCAGCCGCACAAGGGGTCGAAGAGATATAGGAGAGTATTTTTCATCCGAGCATTAGATCACTTCCGTGGTTGCCACTGCAACACCCGCACCATCGACGGCGCCACGCTGGCGCTGCCCTCGCCGTCGATCTGCTGCACGCTCTGGACAAACAGATTCAGCTTGCCGTCGCGGCGCCACAGTTCGGTATCGTAAGTCGGTTCCCAGGCGCCGACCGATTCGGCCGTCCAGTCGGCCAACTGCCAGCTGCCCTTGGCGATATCGACGAAGGCGGCCGAGACCTTGCTGCCGCGTTCGGCATCGCGGAACACCAGCACGGCCGACGGCTGGCCGCTGCCGGTGCCGACGATGATTTGCGGGCGGGCGATCGGAATGGCCTTGGTGCCCGCGCCGGACAGGCTGAACGGCGCGCTGCGGAAGTTCAGGTCCAGCTGCGACCAGGCCTGACCGGTGTGGTACAGCAGGTGGTATTGCGGCACCTGCGAGCCCTGCGCACGCCAGTAGCTGGCGATGTACGGCCGGCCGGCCTTGTCGGCGCCCATCGAGGTTTGATTGATCAGCTCGCTGTTTTGCGGTATGCGCGCCGCATAACGCGCCGATGCCGCCGTGATCGGCAGCTGGTAGGGCTTGCCGTCCGCATCTTCCCACGTCTTGCCGCCGTCGCGCGAGCGCGCGTAGGCCATGTCGTGATTGCTCGCCACATCCGGCGACTCGCGCCACACCCATGACAGGTGCACCGTGCCCAGCTGGTCGACAAAGGTTTGCCAATAGGCGCTGCGCTGCCCTTCCCCGCTGATCAGGTTACTGTGCACACGGCTCCACGTGGCGCTGGCGGTGTCGTAACGGTTCATGACCAGGTTACCCTGGCCGGAGGCGCCGTTGCGGTAGAGGAACAGCAGGTCGCCGTTGGCCAGGCGGTGGAATTCCGGATAGGTCAACGAGTTTTCGTCGGTCCCGATCATCGGCGTGCTGGGCCCCATGTCGAGCGAACCCGGCGCGATCGAACGCGCGTAGTGCAGCGGGTGGTTGTGGTGGTCCCATGCCAGGTGCAGGTAGCCGGCGCCATCGACCATGATGCTGATGGAGTTATGCGCGTCACGCGCATTGCCGCGCAGCTTGGTGGTGCGCAGGTCCCAGTGCGCCGCGTCGAGCTTGCGCTTGCCCAGCACAACGTAGGCGTTCTGGTCGTAAAACGCGACGAACTGGGTGTCGCCATGGGTCACCAGCGAATTGCGGCGAAAGACCACGGTATTGACCGAATTGTTCGCCCATCCCGGCGCCACGTCCAGCATGGTGACCGGGGCCTGGGGGCTAGTTTCGCCCGTGGCGGCGCAGCCCGCTGCCAATATTCCCATGCTTAACACTCCCAGCCATCTTGCCACCATGTACCTGTCTCCTGACGATGCGCTATGGTCACGTTACCATATCTTGCCCGTCAGTTTAGCAAACACTTTGTCGGACGGGGGATCCGCCCGGCAAATAGTCATGTTTATGACAGCAGTTTGACCAGCCCGCCCGGATGAATGGCCCATCCCAGCAGGCCCGACAGGCCCATCAGCAGGCCGAAGGCGGTCGGCACCATCGCCAGTCCATACAGCCAGCGCTGCTGGGTCAGCGAAGTGATCGCCAGCAGCGACACGGCGATGGCAAGCAAGGCGTCCGACAGGTCGAACTGGTCGTCGCGGAAATTACCGGCGTCGTAGGCTTGCTGGTCCTTGTCGGCCTGGCCCTTGAGCTCTTCCTTCTTGCTGTGCTGTTCAGCGGCCAGCTTGCGGTAGCTCTCCATGGCGGCCTGGTAGGCCTGCTGCTGGGCGCCCTGAGCCGTCATGCTGGCCAGTTCGAGCTGGGTCAGCGTGGTGCGGGCGACCTCTTCGCGCAGGTTGCGGGCCTGGTAGAAGGCCCAATGGTCGACTTTATCCGCCTGGGCCTGCTGCATGGCCTGGACGATATTGTCATCCTTGACCTTGCAGATGCCCATGAATGTCGCCAGCAGCGCCACGGTGATGGCGACGAGCATGTTGAGGCGGCTGTTGGAGCGCTCGGTGGTTTGTTCGAGTGTGTCGAGTGGGTCGATTTCCATTGTGGTGATCACGTTGTTATGCCTGGCCGCATAACGTGATCGCGCCTTCGCCAGTTGACTGCGAGATAGACAAACGAAGTCATTGCCAATGAATCAATTAAAATGATGGCCCTCCTCACACTTGAAAGATCAGGCAAATGCTCAAAGGCTTGTCGACCAACCGTTGGTGCGATGTTGCCGCACCCTGCCTCGCGGCGGCCGGACAACAATTCGTCGTGCGCTATTACTCGCGCACCACGGCCATGCGCGAAAAGGTGGTTCGCCGCAGCGAGGCTTTGCAGATCGCCGCCGCGGGGCTGGATCTGGCGGTGGTCTACCAGGACCGGGGGCGCGAAGAGGCCGATTTCAGCGCTGCGCGTGGCGAACTGGACGCGCAAAGTGCGCTCCAGCATGCGGCCCAACTGGGCCAGCCTCCCGGATCGGCGATCTATTTTGCCGTCGACGCCGATTTCAGCAAGACCCAGATCCAGCGTAATGTGCTGCCCTATTTCCAGGCCGTGAACGAAGTGTTCAATCGCGATGGCGACCGTTACGCCATCGGCGTGTATGGATCCGGGCTGACCTGCCGCCTGCTGAAAGCCGCGCCCGATCTGGTCAGCTACACCTGGCTGGCCGAAGCCACCGGATGGCGCGAATCGACCGGCTACGGCGACTGGGATGTGAAGCAGCACGTAAACACTGCCGCACTGTGCGAGCTCGGCTCGGCATGGGAGGCTTGCGACGGCAAGCCGGACTTCGGACAATTCCGCGTGCTGGGCAGCACCACCGACAAGCGGCGCAAAGGCCTGTGGG
>CBFGOU010000418.1:0-4833 GCA_965650445.1 uncultured Oxalobacteraceae bacterium
GAACTGGAGGCGCAGATACTGGCGTCCGGGCCGGAAAATGTGATCGGCTTCGTGGCCGAACCGGTGGTCGGCGCGACGGCCGGCGCGGTGCCGCCCACGCCCGGCTACTTCCGCGGCGTGCGCGCCCTGTGCGACAAGTACGGCCTGCTGTTCATCGCCGATGAAGTCATGTGCGGCATGGGCCGCACCGGCAGCATGTATGCGATCGAACAGGATGACGTGGCGCCGGACCTGATCACCATCGCCAAGGGCCTGGGGGCGGGCTACCAGCCGATCGGCGCGGTGCTGGCCCAGGGGGCGCTGGTGGAACGCCTGCGCAATGGCAGCGGCGTGTTCCAGCACGGGCACACCTACATCGGCCATCCGGTGGCGGCCGCCGCCGCGCTGGCCGTGCAGAAGGTGATCGAGCGCGACGACCTGCTGGCGCAGGTGCGCCAGCGCGGCGAAGCGCTGCGGCGCATGCTCAAACAGGCCTTTGGCGAGCATGCGCACGTGGGCGACATCCGCGGACGCGGCCTGCTGATGGCGGTCGAACTGGTGCACGATCGGGACAGCAAGGAGCCGTTCGATCCGGCCCGCAAGCTGCACGCCGCGATCAAGAACGAGGCGATGGCACGCGGGCTGATGGTCTATCCGATGGGCGGCACCATCGACGGCAACCGCGGCGACCATGTGCTGCTGGCGCCGCCGTTTATCGCTACCGAAGCCGATCTGGGCGAGATCGTCGGGCGTCTGGCCGACGCCGTCGACGCGGCAATCGGCTAAGCTTTTCTGCCCGCCAGCGCGGGCAGGAAGGATCCCTTCCCGACCCGCCGGTTCAAGGCGAACCCCAGCAGGCCGGGAAGTTGCAGCATCACCAGGATGCCGAAGGCGACCCGGTAAGCCATCGGCGGATACTGGTTCGACAGGTTGGGACTCCACACGGCGAGCACCTGCCCGAAGCCGGCCTGGATCAGGAAGGCGCCGATAAAAATCAGCAGGTTCAGACAGGTGGCAGCGCGCCCGGTCAGGTTGGGCGGCATGCTCTGCGCGACGATCGCGTATTCGATGCCGGTGATGGTGCCGATCAGCGTGAACATCACCGACAGCGTCTGGTAGCTGGGCGCATAGTTGAACACCATCCCCAGTTGCACCAGCACGAACAGGGCGATGCCGACGCCGGCCACGTCAAGCGGCTTGATGCCGCGCCGGCCTGCCCATTCGGTCACCATGCCGACGAAAATCGCGCCGAAGATCACCGCCGCCATGCTCAGGTACAGCAGATAGGCCACGGCCGCGTCGGAAAAGTGCGCGACATCGGACAGCCAGCGCCCCACCCACAGGCCCTGAATGCCGAAAAAGATCGCGTGCGGTACCAGAATGAGCGAAATGGTTTGCCGGAAGGCCGGATCGCGGTAGACGTCCAGCAGCGAGTTGAGGCTCAGTGCTTTGGCATTGGGATTGCTGCGGGCGCGCGGTGTGACCAGCCAGATCAGCAGGCCGGCACAGGCCAGCAGCGCGCCGATCAGCGTGAACAGGCCGCGCCAGTCGGTGTAATTGAGGGCCATCCGGACCGGCAAGGTGGCGCTGGCCGCACCCAGGCCACCGACGGCGATCAGGTAGCCATGCACCGAGGGCAGCTTGGCGGGCGCGATGCAGGATGAGATGGCTTTGACGGCCGACATGAAGCAGCCGCCCAGGCCGAAGCCGATCACGGCGCGCGCCACCAGCAGCTGGGGGAAATTGTGGCCGTGCGCGAACAGCAGTGCGCCCAGCGAGGCCACCAGCATCAGCACCAGCTGCACCCGGCGCGGTCCGAAGCGGTCGAGTGCGATCCCGACCGGGAGCTGTACCAGCGCGAAGGAAAAGAAGAACGCGCTGGTGAGCAACCCAAGCTGGCTCGAGTCGAGCGACATCGAGCCGACCAGGTTGGGCGCCAGCACCGCGTTCACATTGCGCAGCAGCGACGACAGGTAGTGCCCAAGCGCGAATGGCAGGAACACGTAGAAGAATACGGCTACTCCGGACAGCCTTGGCGGCTGCTGTGTCTCGTCCATGGTCGCGCTCCTTGGCCGGTCAGGCTCGAATTGCGGCGGAGATCGGAATCACGCGCGCAGTGTGCTGGCCGTGGCCGTCGTCGGGTTCGCCCTCGAAGAAGAACTTTTCTTTGCCGAAGGCGGGCTTGAGGTGGTCCAGCCAGGTGGCGTTGGCGTCGTACTTGGCGAAGAAGGGTTTCCTGACCCAGTCCGGATTGCGGGCTTGCAGGAACTGCAGCGCGAACAGCTTTTCACCGTTGATGTTGACCACGCCGTCGATCACCACCTTGCCGGGAAAGGCGCTCATGGACGGGCCGCGCACGGTGCGCGACAGGCCCGAGACCATCTGGTAAGCGGCCTGGAAGATCTCGTGGGCGCGCGCCAGCGGCAGGGCGAAATACTCGCTCGGACCGGTGTCGCGTTCGACGAACATATAGTAGGGAATCGCGCCCAGGCGCACGCCGGTGGTCCACAGTTCGGCCCAGCTTTTCGGGTCTTCGTTGATGTGGCGGATCAGGGGGCCCTGCATGCGCAGGGTGGCGCCGGTGGAGACGATGCGCTTGACGGCCTTCTGGGCGATGTCGCTGCGCAGTTCGACCGCGTGGTTGTAGTGCCCCATGATGGCCAGGTTCTTGCCGGCCGCGACCACCTTTTCGAACAGGCGCATCAGGTCGTCGGCGTCCTTGTCGGTCACGAAGCGCTGCGGCCAGTACGCCACCGACTTGGTGCCGATGCGGATGTTCTGGATGTGCGCCAGCTCGGGCGCCAGCAGCGGTTCGATGAAGTCGGCCAGCGAGCGGGTATTCATGATCATCGGGTCGCCCCCGGTGATCAATACGTCGGTCACGCCGGTATTGGCCTTCAGGTAGGACACCAGCTCGCCGGTTTCACGGGCGTCGAACTTCATGTCTTCCATGCCGACGAACTGCGGCCAGCGGAAGCAGAAGGTGCAGTAGGCGTGGCAGGTCTGGCCGGCGCTGGGGAAGAACAGCACGGTTTCCTTGTACTTGTGCTGCAGGCCGCGCAAGGGCGCGTCGTTGACGCGCGGGACGTTGTGGGTCATTTGCCCGGCCGGGTGCGGGTTCATGCGCATGCGGATCGCGTGCACCAGTTTGGCGGTGGCGGCATCGTCCTTCTTGTGCAGCACCAGCTCGCGCAGCTGTTCGTATTCCTGCGCCTGCAGCATGTCGCGGTGCGGGAACACCAGGCGATAAATCGGATCGTCGGGGATGTTGCTCCAGTCGATCAACTGGTCCATCACGTATTCGTTGGTGCGAAACGGCAGCACGTGCGATACCACCTGCACCGCTTCCTGCAGTTCGGGGCTGAGGTATTGCCAGTGGCGGGCGTTGACGATCGACTGGCGGGTGTACGGCTTGAATTTGGCGGGCATCGGTTCAGTACTCACGGCGGCTCCTGGAGGGATGAAACAGCAAAGATGAAGAGCCATCTTAGGCTTGCCGTACAGCATTCAAATTGCCGCACATCAATACGCACACAAATCCAACAGGAAACATCTCGCTTGCGTTTGCGCAAACCCACGGACGCATGGCGGCGTACATTACGCAGTGCACATAGGAAACACTTGATCGATATACTTTTCACCGAGGAAATCACCATGAAACTGTTCACTTGCGCCCTGGCTGTCAGCCTGGCCCTTGGCGCCGGCAGCGCCAGCGCCAACGAACCGACCGAAAAAGACGCCATCGCCATGGCAGAGAAAGGCGCGGCCCTCATCAAGTCCAAGGGCAAGGAGGAAATGATGAAGCGCATCACCGCCAAGGACCCGGAGTTCGTTCAGGGTTCGCTGTACGTCGACATGCGCGACATCAAGACCGGCATCGTGCTGGCTCATCCGATCAATCAGTCGATCGTCGGCAAGGACCTGACCGACGTGCCGGACGCGAGCGGCAAGAAGTACCGCCGCGAAATCATCGAACTGGCCGCCGCCAAGGGCAAGGGCTGGGTCGATTACCAGTACAAGAATCCCACCACCGGCAAGATTGAACCGAAGACCACCTATATCCTGCGCGTCAACGATGTGGTGCTGGAAGCGGGCATTTATAAAAAATAGCGCGATCGCAGGCGGCAGCTGCCGCCTGACGGGGACTTGCCGGGGAGCGTTACATGCTGAATAAACTGAGAATAGGTCCCAAGCTGCTGCTCGCGCCTGGTCTGGTGCTGCTGCTGCTGATGCTGGTGGCCGGGGGCGCCTATTACGGCATGGTGCGCCAGAACGCGTCGCTGGAAAACATGGTGCAAGTGCGCGCGGCGCGCCTGAAAGCGGTGGCCGATGTGGCCGGGGAGGCCAAGTTCGCCCACGCCAATGTGTATCAGCTGCTGGCCTGGATCAACGGCAGCTTCGCCAAGGCGCGCCTGGACGCGCTGACAGCCGACATCGCCAAACGCCAGCGCGCCGTGGCGCGTGGACTCGATGAGCTGGCGGCGGTGGCCGACCCGGCCGAGCGCAAGCTGGTCGACAAGGCGAAAACCGAACTGGCGGGCTACCACAAGACCACCGCCGAAGCGATCGAACTGGCCCAGGTCGACAATTCGATCGCCACCAACTCGATGCAGAAGGCCGACAAGCATTTCGATGTGGTCAACTTTCAGCTCAAGGCGCTGGCGACGCTGGAAAAGGACTTGAGCGAGCGCGCCTATGCCAGCGCCCGCGAAGAATTCCGCACCCTGGGCATCGTCATGAGCGGCCTGGTGCTGCTGTCGGTGGCGCTGTCGGTGGCCATTTCCATGCTGGTGCGGCGTTCCATGCTGGCCGATGTGCGCGCCATTGCCAGCGTGGTCGGCGATCTGGCCGAAG
>CBFGOU010000419.1:0-4817 GCA_965650445.1 uncultured Oxalobacteraceae bacterium
CGACGACAGAGGTAAACAATATGTCCCAAGCCAACCTGTTTGAACAAGCCAGCGTTCCCGACGACGACGTCGAAACGCTGACCCTTTCCACCTTCGCCGAACGCGCCTACCTCGACTACGCCGTCTCGGTGGTCAAGGGCCGCGCGCTGCCGGACGTCACCGACGGCCAGAAGCCGGTGCAGCGCCGCATCCTGTACGCGATGAACGAGCTGGGACTGGGCGCCACCGCCAAGCCGCGCAAGTCCGCCGCCGTGGTCGGCGACGTCCTCGGTAAGCTCCACCCGCACGGCGACCAGTCGGTCTACGACGCGCTGGTGCGCATGGCCCAGGATTTCTCGCTGCGCTATCCCCTGATCGACGGCCAGGGTAACTTCGGCTCGCGCGACGGCGACGGCGCGGCGGCGATGCGCTACACCGAAGCGCGCCTGACCCCGATCGCCAAGCTGCTGCTGGACGAAATCGACCTGGGCACGGTCGACTTCCAGCCCAACTACGACGGCTCGACCACGGAACCGAAATCGCTGCCGGCGCGCCTGCCGATGGTACTGCTCAACGGCGCCTCCGGCATCGCGGTCGGTCTCGCCACCGAAATCGCCTCGCACAACCTGACCGAAGTGGCGGCCGCCACGGTGGCGATGATCCGCAATCCCAAGATCACCCACAGCGAACTGATGGCCATGATGCCGGGACCGGATTTCCCCGGCGGCGGCCAGATCATCACGCCGGCCGCGCAGATCGCCGACATGTACGCCACCGGGCGCGGCACCATGAAGGTGCGGGCACGCTGGAAGATCGAGGAACTGGCGCGCGGCCAGTGGCAGGCGGTGGTGCATGAACTGCCGCCGGGGACCTCGGCCCAGAAGGTGCTCGAAGAGATCGAAGAGCTGACCAATCCGAAGATCAGGATGGGCAAGAAGGCGCTCTCGCCGGAACAGCTGGCCTTGAAGCAGCTCATCCTCGGCTCGCTCGACACCATCCGCGACGAATCCGGCCGCAATGCGCCGGTGCGGCTGGTGTTCGAACCGAAGTCGAAGAACCAGGACCAGAGCGAATTCATGCTGATGATGCTGGCGCATACGTCGCTGGAATCGTCCAACTCGATCAACCTGGTGATGATCGGCGGCGACGGCCGTCCGCGCCAGAAGGGCATCAGCGAAATCCTGCAGGAGTGGATCGATTACCGCTTCGTCACCGTGCGCCGCCGCACCGAGTTCAAGCTCGGCAAGGTGGACGACCGCATCCACATTCTGGAAGGGCGCGAAGCGGTCCTGCTCAATATCGACAAGGTGATTCACATCATCCGCAATTCGGATGAGCCCAAGGCCGCGCTGATCGCCGAATTCAGGCTGTCGGACCGCCAGGCCGAGGACATCCTGGAAATCCGCCTGCGCCAATTGGCGCGGCTGGAACACATCAAGATCCAGCAGGAGCTGGCGGACCTGCGCAAGGAACGCGGCAACCTGCAGGACATGCTCGACAATCCCGCGACCATGAAGCGCGTGATCATCCGCGAGATCGAAGCGGACGCCAAGACCTTCGGCGACGCGCGCCGCACCCTGATCGAGGAAGCGCAGAAAGCGGTGGCCGAGCAGAAGGTGGTGGACGAACCGGTCACGGTGATCATCTCGGAAAAAGGCTGGGTGCGCGCGCGTACCGGCATCGGCCACGATGTGACCCAGTTCACCTTCAAGGCGGGCGACTTGCTGTACGGCGCCTTCGAGTGCCGCACGGTGGACACGCTGCTCGGCTTTGGCGACAACGGCAAGGTGTACTCGGTGCCGGTGTCGGCCCTGCCCGGCGCGCGCGGCGACGGTGTGCCGATTACCACGCTGGTCGAACTGGTCAACGGCGCCCGCATCAACCATTACTACGCCGGTTCCGGATCGGCCAATCTGCTGCTCTCGACTGCGGGCGGCTACGGCTTTGCGGCCAAGGCCGGCGACATGGTGAGCCGTCTGCGCGGCGGCAAATCGTTCATGACGCTGGAAGAAGGCGACGTGCCGCTGCCACCGCGCGTGATCGGCGCCAACGCCAGTGCGATTGCCTGCCTGTCCGAGAAGGGCCGTCTGCTGGTCTTCGGCATGGATGAACTCAAGACGCTGGCCAATGGCGGACGCGGGGTGATTCTGATGGAGCTGGAGGACAAGGAAAAGCTGGTGGCGGCGCAGCCGATCAGCCAGCGCGGCGTGAGCGTGCACGGCACCTGGGCCGGCGCCAAACCACGCGAAGTCAATCTGTCGGCATCGAGCCTGCAACCGCACTTCGGCAAACGCGCCCGCAAAGGCAAGGCGCTCGAGCAGAAGATCAAGGTCAGGGACCTCAAGCCGCTCGGCTAGCCGTGTCGTCCTCGCGAACGCGGGGACGACGCAGTGTTTTCAGTACGTATTGCGCTTACTTGGCGGCGGCCTTCTTCACCTCGGCCGCAGCTTCAGCTTTCTTCTCAGCGGTCTTGGCGGCAGCTTCGGCTTTGTCGGCCGACGCCTCAACCGCCACCTTCTCGGCCTTCTTGTCGGCCTTGATCATCTTCTTCTCGGCCTTCAGATTGGCGCTGGCGACTTTCTTCTCCGCCTTGGCTTCCGCCTTGAGCTTATCGCCGGCATCGGCCTTGGCCACGTCATGACTGGCTTCGGCGTGTTCTTTCACCGCGGCGGCATGGGCCTTGGCTTTCCTGGCGTCGGCCTTGGCATTGGCCTTGGTGACTTTTTCGTCAGCCTTGGCATCGACCTTGGCCTCTTTCTCCTCAGCCTTGGCGACGGTCTTCTCGGCCTTGGCTTCGGCCTTGACGACAGCCGGGGTGGCGGGGGTCTGGGCAAACACCGACGTGGCAAACAAACCGGCGATCAGGGTGGCGAGCAATTTATTCATGGTGTACCTCTTCTGGATGATTGGGCCGGAACGACATATGTTCGTTCAGGAGCAATTCCAGAATATGGGCTGGCAACAACACGGTCTGTTCGCTAGCGCACGTACTTACGGTTCAGTTGTAAGCGAATGTTGGCGCTAGCGGCGCGGTCCCGCCGCCTTGGGCGCAGGCGCGGGCGCCACCGGCTCGGCCACCGGAGCGGTCGCATTGCGGTACTCGTAAAACGGCTGCTTGATGGTAATCGGCCGCACATCCAGGCGCAGGTAATACGCCGAATAGGCATCGTAGATGGCCGAGGCGTAGCCCACCGTTTCCTTGGTGCGGCTGAAGCGGAACTCGAAGCCCAGGTCGGGCTGCAGGTCGCGCGGGCTGCCGAAGGCGATGCCCATGGCTTCCTGCTGATCGCTGTCGACCAGCTTGGTCATCAGGTCCACCACCGCCGTATGGCCGAGAATGTCGGCGCTGAACAGCGGGCCGCGGTAATACGGCTGCTTGGGATCGAACATGCCGCCCGCCTTGTCCGGCGACGGCGTGGCCCGGTGGGTGTCGAAGCTGTAGTGGTCACCATTGTCGAGGTAGCTGATCTTGACGTTGCTGACGTTGAAGGCGCCCGGTTCGGTCGTGGCCTCGGTCAGGTCGAGCAGCAGCGCGCCCTTGTAGCCGATGATCTCGACGTCGCGGTCGGGCGAAATGATCATCGCGGTGTTTTCGTCGATGCCCAGGCCGTACTTGTAATTCTTGGCCAGCATGGCCGGCAGCATGCGGGCGAAGCGGCCGCGCACCAGCAGGTGCTGGTCGACGAAAATATCGTCGCCGATAAAGCCCAGCCCGTGCGACAGTTCCATGCCGTCGGCCACGCCGCGCTTGAGGGTCGAGAGCACCGAACGGACCTGATAGAACATGGTCTTGCTCATCATGGCGGCACCGGCGCTGGTGCCGGCGATCACGCCGCCGCGCCGGTACATGTCCCACAGCGCGTCGAGCACCACGGTGTTGGTGCCGTCCGGCTTGCGCAGCGCGGCGGTGATGCGGGCCTGGTCGCCGCCGACGAAAAACGCGCCGCCGGCCGCGGCCACTTCCTTGGCCAGCTCGGGATCGTTGGCGGGCATGCGCGGATCGTTGCCGACCCGGCCCGCCACCGGCACCTCGAAGGCGTCGGCGCCATAGGCGTTCAATTGTTCGACGTCGGCCAGCGCGGCGCGCTCAGGATTGTTGGAGGCGGTGCCGAACACGGCAATCTTGGCGCCCGGCCCGCCGGCCAGGGCGACGATGCGCTGCCATACGGGCGCGTTTTCGCCACGCAGGCCGCCGCCGATGATCACCAGCGAGCCTTTCGGCGCCGGCTTGGGCTTGTTGATCTCGACCACCGGTTCGGGCGGCCTGGCCACCACCGGCGCCGGGATGTTCTGTCCACGCGGTTGCGCCTGTTCCTGGGCGGGCGCCTGCGGCTTTGCCTGCACGGCGGTGGCCAGCGCCACCAGAAGGATTCCTGCATATCGGCAGGCCAATTTCAGCATCGGTTGTCATTCCTTGTATCGGGGCACGCACTGCCCCGCAAAACGCGCTGCGGCGGCGCGTAATGTTATAAGTTGAATCAGTATCCCGCAGGCAAATGATACGCTGGATTCGGGATCGATGTCGCCGTGTTCGGCACGCGAAATTTGTGCCACACTTGCTATCGATGCCACAACCGTTTTCCGCCATGCACGTAAAAACCCACGACGTCTCCCTCGCCGGCAGCAGCATGCGCTGCCAACTGACCAGCTATCACTTCGGCACGCCGGGCCGCGGCAAGAAAGTGTACATACAGGCCTCACTGCACGCCGACGAGGTGCCGCCCATGCTGGTGGCCCAGTTTCTGCGCAAGGAACTCACCCGCCTGGAAGCGCAGCTGCAGGGCGAAGTGATCCTGGTCCCTGCCGCCAATCCGATCGGCCTGGCCCAGGCCATCCAC
>CBFGOU010000420.1:0-4816 GCA_965650445.1 uncultured Oxalobacteraceae bacterium
TTACCGCCGACAAGGGCATCACGGTGGCCAGCGTGACCAAGTCGGTCAACGTGGCAGCGCGCGAGCATGTGTTGCTGACGGCGCAAGGGGCGTATATCAAGCTGGCGGGCGGTAATATCGAGGTGCATGGGCCGGGCAAGATCGAGTTCAAGGCGAGCATGAAGGAGTTGGCGGGGCCGCAGAGCGCCAGTCCAGCGCTGCCGGCATTGCCGCATCCGGACAACATCGTCAACAACATTGAGTTGCTCTTCCAGTATGACGATCTGGACGGGGTGCCGAACGCGCCATTCGTTGTGACCTTCGCTAATGGCACAGTTTGCAAAGGCAAGTTGGATGACAAGGGGCACGCGGCTTTAAAAAATGTTCCCCCGGGCGAGTACACCGTCGAATTCGGCGAAGACCCGCGCGACTGGGAGCCCCAGCCGGAACCGGAACCAGAGTACAAGAAACCGGACGTGTGCGAACAGGCGCGGCGTTCCATCGAACAAGCCCGCGCGGCATACGAAAAGGGGAAAGAGTGAGCATCATTGACGATTGCGTCCAATTTCTCGAAGACTTGATTCTTGGCGACTTCAACGAGCAGCAAATGGTATCGGCCCAGATCGTTGGCGGCGTGATTTCCCTGGTCCCAGTGCTGGACCAGGTCATGGATGTGCGCGACGTCTCGGCCAACCTGTACCGGGTCAATAAGCAAGGCGGTTTCGCCAATGCCACGCTGGAGCAGAAAATCGATTTCGGCTTCGCCGCCTTTGGCGTGATACCGGAAGTGGGAAGCGCGTTCAAGACGGTCTTTAAGCCGCTCTACAAGGAACGGAAAGCGGCAAAAGGCGTCATCAATAGCGGGGTGGCGATGGTCGAGCGCATGCTTGGCCAGAAGAAGGGCGGCGCAGTGCGCTGGGTGAAGGCGCTTGATTGGGCGGGTAATACCCAGGCGGCGATCCTGCAGGCGAACATGGCGCTGGCAAGCTGCATCGCGATGCTGGACTATATTGGGCAGGGGCACTGGTGGTGCCCAGAACGGTTGGAGCGCCTGGCGCGCGACGTCGCGCCTGGCCTCAAGGCACTGCGCGGACAGCTTGACGGACCGATCCGCGAGGCTGCGGTCGAAATCAGGAAGTTTCTTGAGGATATGTTGGGTGAGCATGCGGCGGCTGTGGCGATGGCAGTGGCGGGCAATATGGCGTCTGTACCGCGCGTTGGGCAGGGAGCGTCGGGGCATCGCCCAGCAGCGGCGCCGGTTGGCAAGCACAAGCCGATAGCCGAGGCCCCACGTACGCAAGGAAAGACAGCTCAGGGAAAGCTCGCTATGACAGTACAGCACACGGCGTATGACCTGTATAGGCCGCTAAATTCTATGTTAAAAGGATTGCTGGGCGAGCACATTGTCGATCACTACGTCATCGAACATAAAAATTGGGGGCTCAAGTGGAATAGGCACGACATGATTGGCCCTGCAATTGGCGGCCAGTCTGCGGGATGGCAAACCAACCACAATAAAAATGATGACAACGAAGTGCCGAGAAAGATTAATGACAATGGAGTGCCGCTGTATCTGTGCACGCCGAGCAAACATGTGGTCCAGGGTGGCATTGATTCTGTTTGGTTTACCAATCGGTTGGAATCGCATCAGTACGCAATCGTTGAAGCGAAGGCGAGTATGAATACATCTGCTGAGCTCATTGAGCTGCTTGGGGAAGCGAATGACGGGCCGCGCACCGCTAAACAGAAACAAAAGACGAAGGTGCCACGTAGATCGCAGCCTGGCAGAACTTTATCCCAACCAGACCGGAAAGAATCCGATGTCGCACCGATAAAAGTTATGCAGATGAGTCATAAATGGATTGCCGCCCGGCTGAAAAGGGATTTTTTTGATTTGAAATCGAGGATTAGCCTTAACTATTCCAGGCACGTTGTCCTTGTAACACCGGAAGAGGCGGTGGCGCACGTGATTGCGGCGAACAAGATTATCAGCGAAGGTTTGGTGAGCAATCCGATCGAAGCACAGAAGTACGCAGATGACCATTCCGTGCATGCGATTAGGAAGGAATTTGGAGAAGCTGATCTTAACGCTGCGAACGAAACGTACAGCGTTCATGGCCTACCCAAGCGGCCTCCGAGAACGAAAACGAAACCGAGGAAATGATGAGTGCAAACTTTAATGAAAGACGCCGGCAGCCATATATTGGCGAAGATACTTTTAATAATATGATAGCTTTCTTTAAATCGGATAGAACGTTTTCTACAGAAAAGATGTTGCAATATAAGGATTCTCCCTATGAGAGAACTGGAATGCTTGAGATGATGGCGTCAAGCTTATGGAGCGAATTTCAGTTTCGGTTTACCACTGGGACAGACTGCGCCGAATGCGCTGCGTTCCTGACTACAGTCGTCGAAGGCTATGAACGGGCGGTAGAGTCGGGACATGATGTTTCGAATGAAAACTATTATCCGGTTTTCATGATTGACGATCCGATGGACGAGTATGTTGATTACTTAAATATGTTAAGTGCAGCAGTTCTACTCCATCGTGACGATCTTATTCCGCGGATTTACGCATTGCTTGAAGGGACGGATTACGATGGTATCGATCTGGTAATTGAGGAATTGCTAGATTTTTACCTTCCTGATCGACCTTTTCTGGATGAATTGTTGTGGGGTAAGCCTTATCAAATGTTGGTCGAGGCGATCGACAGCGAGTCGCCCGCTGAAAAAGCAAAGGCGATGAGGAAATACGTAAGCAAGTGGTATCCGTCGATGAAAGGCCAGGCGCATTTCTGGGGGAAGCACGAGAAAATAACCCCGAAGTTTAGTCCTTATTTCGGATACTGGGCAATGTGCGCGGGCGCTTTCACCTATTTGTACGATATCGACGACAGTTCCTATCGCGATGAAATCGTCTACCCCAAAGACATGGTTGACTACGCTCGAAGCATGCCACGACGGCCAGTGAAACTCGAAGACGGGCGACAAATGCTGCGTATCGTCGGAGGACAGGCGTGCCCGCAGGAAGGTAAGTGGTTCAGCCCGGCGAAAGCTGACAGTCTGCGTCATTTTCGCGTTGGAGAAATTATGCCGTCTTTCGATGCCTCAGAGTATGGTTTGACGATATGGCAGTGGAGCGCTGGAGCTTAGCCCGCGTTCTTTGATCATGGTGTTATTAAATGGGCGTACGCGCGCAAGGTCCGCGACATCCGTCCGCAGCACAGCTTCACTACCCAATACCAGGAAAGTAAGTTGGCCTTCGCCGAAACGCTTGATGAGCGATGACGGACAGTTTTCATTTTTTGAGCGGGAAGGCGATGGCGCGAGCGCCAGCGTTGGCCGGCACGTCGACGACCACACCGGCGCACCCAAGCCGAGTCATAATCGGCCGGCGCCGTTCCTTGCAAGAAGCGTGCGACGGCCGAGGAGAGCAACGAGCGCCTCGCTGGTTCAGTCGCGCAGGTCGGACGGCACCTTGCCGCCATTGGCGGCCAGCTTGTTCATCACCTGGCGATGCAGCCAGGTGTTCATCGATGCCGAATCATTGGCGTCGCCCTTGTAGTCGAGCTCCTGCGCCAATTCCTTGCGCGCCTGCACGCTGCTGTCGATGTTGAGCAGCTTGAGCAGGTCGACGATGGAGCTGCGCCAGTTCAGCTGCTGGCCGGACTTGGCCGCCATATTGGTCAGGATCGCTTCGACATCGACCTGGTCCATCGGCGCTGCGGGCGGCGGGGCGGACTGGGCTTGCGGCGTGCTCTGGCCGACCGAGGCCGACTGCATCGAGCCGGGACCGCCTTGCGCGGACGATTGCGGTGCGCTCTGCGCGCCGGCATTGACCGCGGCAGGGTGCGACGATGGGAAAATCTTGTGGAAGATGTTACTCAGGATGCCCATGAGAGTTCCTTGTCGAAAAAGTGAAGGTTGGATTTAGTGGCGCATGCCTTCGGCCACGCGGCCGAGCACGATGGCCAGCGCGGCGCCGCCGATGGTTTTCACCAGGCTCGGGTGCTGCGCGTAAAAGTCGCCCACGCGCTCGACTACGCCGGGGTTGTGCTGCTCGGCCTGCTCAGCGATCTGCTGCACCTGTTCCGGCGTCAGGGTGGCGGCCTGTTCCGGCGTGATCTGCGGAGTATCGTTCTGGCCGCCGCGGAACAGATTGCCCAGCGCACCGCTGCCCAGCGCCGCCATCAGGCCGGGACCGGCCGAGCCCAGCAATTGATTGAGCACGCCGGCACGCTGATGCGGATCGCTCTGCCCGAACAGCTGGCTTACCATTTGCGGGAAGGGCGGGGTCTGGTCCGAGCGCAGCGCGTCGGTGACCCCTTGCGCCATGCTCGACTGGGGCGCACTGTTGGCGATCTGGTCGAAATCGTCAGCAGCGCGGCCCTGATTGTTGCTGCCGCCGCCGCCGAGGTATTGCTGCAGGATGTTACCTAAATCGAATGCCATACGGCCTCCAAGTGAGTGAATCAATGGGTCAGCACGGATTGAGGCGCGCTGCCCCGATCCGTGAGCATAGACCGATGTCGGAATGGAATCTGTTCGCCACTTCACGGTGTCTTCGTAATGGCGGGCGGAAATAGTTCACAAGAAACACCTGCGAAACCTGTGTTGCGGCAGGATATAGATTGAGGCAACACAAACTTCACGTCGAAACAGCAGTGATCGCCACCCGTGTGGCGAACTTGTGTGATGTGATTCGACTCTGAGATACGAGCCCGTCACCGGAAGGCAGCACAACCAATTACACATCGATCAGTGGAAGTGGGCCGGGGGGGGGGGCCCGGCCCGGCGGCGGCCGGCTCCGGCCGCGCGTGGTCGACGCGCGGATCGA
>CBFGOU010000421.1:0-4807 GCA_965650445.1 uncultured Oxalobacteraceae bacterium
GTAGGTCAGCCAGCTGGCCTGCCCGGGCAGCGCCGGCGTGCCGCGCACGACTGCGCGCAGCAGGCTGGTGTCCTGCTCGGCCAGCGCGGCCCAGCCGGCCGCCATCAGCGTGCTGTGATAGGCCAGATGGCATTCGCGCGCCTGCCCTTCGCCGAAATAGGCCGGCAGATCGGCGGTCGGCACGATGGCTTCGGCCTTGAGCAGTACGCCCGGCGCGGCGATTTCCACGATGGCGCGCATGGCCTGCAGGATCCGGTGCGCTTCCGGCTGGTTCATGCAGTTCGTGCCTTCGCGTTTCCACAGGAAGGCGGTGGAATCGAGCCGGAATACTTCGATTCCGCGGTTGGCCAGGCGCAGCAGCGCCTGCACCATTTCCGAAAATACCGCCGGGTTGGCGTAGTTCAGGTCCCACTGGAACGGATAGAAGGTGGTCCAGACCCAGCCCTTCAGCTCGTCCGACCAGGTGAAGTTGCCCGGCGCCGCTTGCGGGAATACCTGGCCGAGCGCTTGCTCGAAGCGCTCGGGCCGGGTGCGGTCGGGGAAAACGTGAAAGTAGTCGCGCAGCGCCGCGTCGCCTGCCATGGCGCCTTTCGCCCAGGCGTGGTCGTCGGCCACATGATTGAGAATCAGGTCGGAGCACAGGCTGATGCCGGCGCGGCGCAAGGCGGCGGTCAGCGCCAGCAGGTCGGTCTGGTCGCCGTAGGCCGGCTCGACCTCGTCGAAGCTGGCGACCGCGAAGCCGCCATCGTTCTCGCCGGCGCGGGCGCGCAGAAAGGGCAGCAGGTGCAGGTAGGTGACGCCCAGTTCGCGCAAATGGCCGATGCGCTCGGCCACGCCGCGCAGGTTGCCGCCGAACTGGCCAACATACGCGCTGTAGCCCAGCATGTGCTCTCTGGTGAACCACGACGGCTCGGCCGCGCGGGCCGCATCCAGCGCCAGCAGTTCGGCCGGGCGCGCCGCGATCAGTTGGCCGACGGCGCCCATCAGGGTGCCCAGCCACTGGTCGAAGCCGGGGTGCGCTCCGTACAGGCCGGCCAGGCGGTCCAGCAGGACGCTTTCCTGC
Source organism: uncultured Oxalobacteraceae bacterium (assembly GCA_965650445.1). Lineage (GTDB taxonomy): Bacteria > Pseudomonadota > Gammaproteobacteria > Burkholderiales > Burkholderiaceae_D > Telluria_A. The sequence continues at coordinate 1,064 of CBFGOU010000421.1, forward strand.
GCCGCATAACGCATCGATGTCTGCGCCCGCAGAGGGGAAGGCAGCGCGGCGAGCAGGTGCTGCAAAGGAGTCGTTGTGGTCATTGGTGCGGGGGTGAGGGTGCCGTGGCCCGCCGTCTTGCGAACAGGCCGGCCGCGGCGAAGGTGAGGATTTAGAACGAGTACTTCAGCGTGGCTTTGACCGAGCGGCCGCTGATCGAGCGCGCGGCATGGCCGTCGCCTTCGACTTCGGTGTAGCCGATCTTGTTGAGCAGGTTATTGCCCGTCACCGCCACCATCATGCGATCGTTGATCTGGTAGTTCACGAAGGCGTTGAGTACCGCGAAAGCCGGCATGTCGATGGTGTGGCTGTCGTCGGCCCAGGCCTTGCCGGTGCCGATGACGCTGACGCCGAAGCTGGCGTCGCCGATGTGGTAGCTCGGCGAGAGCTGGTACACCGCCTTGGCCTGGCGCCGCAGAGTGTTGCCGATCACGGCTTCGCCGCCTGGTGCGGTGGCGGTGATCCTGGCATTGGTCCAGGTCAGCCCGCCAGTCATGCGGAAGGCGCCGGCATTGTATGCCGCTTCCAGCTCCATCCCCTTGGCGTCGTAGCTGTTGGCGGTGCTCTGCTGCGTGGTCGCTTCGTAGTTGGTCTCTTTGGTCTTGGCCTGGAACAGCGTGACAAAGGTGCTGATGCCGCCGCTGCGCCACTTCACGCCGCCTTCGATCTGCTTGACGGTGTTGATGTTGATCGGCGCACTGCCATCGAGCGGGGTGCCGAACAGGATACGGTCGGCGTTGAAGGACACGCCTTCGCTGGCGCGGGCAAACACCGCGAACCTGGACGAGACCTGGTAATTGCCGCCCACCGAATACGAAGTGTGGTCGATGTCGTAATCGACAAACTGCGTGGTGGCCGCATCGTAGGCCGTGCCGGCGCGGGCGATATTGGCTGTGCCGCTGGCGTCCTGCATGTCCTTGCGGACGCTGGCGTCGAAATTCAGCGGGCCCTGCTCGAAGCCGATGTTCAGGTAGGGCGAGCTCAGCTTGTACTGCACGTCCACATGGCGCATGCAGCAGCCGCCGAAGGCCGGACCGACATAACCGGGCGTGGCGCTGGCGGTGTTAAGCAGCGCCGGCTTGTCGCCGCTGGCCTGCATCAGGTATTCGTTGAAGTTCCAGGTCACTGCAAAGTCCTGCACCGAGGTGTACAGGCCGGCGGTGGCGGTCAGTTTGCCGGCGCCCGTCGAGAAGGACTTGGCCAGTTTGGTGTCGGAGAACACGGCGCCGGCGTCGTCGATCGAGGTGTTGAACACCACGGCGGAGAAAGCACGGCCGTTGTAGGCCTGGCCGGCGTTCGGTCCGGTAGCGAAGCTGTAGCTGCCGACCGTGCCGCTATTACCCGGGAACACGCCGATGAACCGGCCGGTGTTGTCGAGATGGCGGAAGTGCTCGGACAGGGTCCAGCCGTCGCCCATGCGGAACCGGGCTTCCAGGCCGAGCGTGGTGCTCTTGACCGACAGGCCGTCATTGACGTTGCTCGACACATGGCCGTTGGCACTGTCGAGCGAGACGTCGCGCACCCAGTACGGCGAATAGAAGGTGGCAGTGCGCGGATCGATGCCCGGCACTTCGTGCACGGCGCCGTTCGATACGGTGACCGGCACCGGCAGCGCGGTCGGGGTCTTGTCGTTGAGGTGCTTGAACGACAGGCGGATGAAGCCGTTATCGAGGTCGTGGGTGATGTTGGCGCGGATCTGGCCACCCTGCTCGCTGGTCAGCCCGGTCTTGCGCACGCCTTCGCCGCTGCGGTAAAAGCCGCCGACGAAAAAGCGCGTCTTGTCGCTGATGGGCGAACCATAGTCGAAATCGAAGCGGGTGCTGTCATAGTCCAGCCCCTTCGTCAGGCCGATGCTGCCGCCCTTCTCCGTACCGGTCTTGCTGATGAAGTTGATGATGCCGCCCGGCGCATTGGTCGCCAGGGTGGAAGCCGAGCCCCCGCGCACCACCTCGAGGTGGTCCAGGCTGCCGTCGATCTTGATATAGGAGTCCGGCGTAATGAACTGGAAGTCGCCCGATTGCAGTACCGGCAGGCCGTCTTCCTGCATTTGCACGTAGCGCGCGCCGCCGGCCGAAATCGGCACGCCGCGCACGGTGATGTTGGCATTGCCCTCGCCGCCCGACGACTCGGAACGCACACCGGGAATGGCGCGCAGCACTTCGGCGGCGCTGGTCGGCGCGGTATTCATGACCGTGTCCAGCTCCATGGTGGAGACCGACACGCTCGACTTCATCTTGGACGAGCCGCCCGTGGTGCCGGTGACGACGACGCGCTCCATTTTCAGTCCATCGGTTGGGACCGGGGCTTCCTGTGCGACGGCGCCGGCCATGTGCAGCATTGCCAGCGAAACGGCGGCGCTCAGGCGCTTGATCTTGCAAGTCATGTCTATCTCCAGTGGATTTTTGTCTGATCGTTGTTGGGTGGTGCGAAGCCATTATCAAACAACCAAAAACAAAATGCAATCGATTGCAATGTGGATTTACAACAGGCGTGCACGCGCAGGTTTGCGCGCATTGCAAACGATTACATAGGAATCAGGCTCACGCCGAGGTGGCGCGGACGATCAGTTCGGTTTGCAGCTGGAGCGAGGGGGCGACGGCGCCGTCGATCAGCGCCAGCAGGGAGGCGACCAGCGCTTCGGCGGCGGCCTGGACCGGCTGACGGATGGTCGAGAGCGGCGGATGGAAGTAGGTCGACTGTTCGATGTCGTCGTAGCCCACCACGGCGACGTCGCCGGGCACGGTGCGGCCGTGCCCGCGCAGGGTATTCATCGCCGTCATGGCCAGCAGATCGCTGGCGGCGAAGATGGCGTCGTACTGGACGCCGCGGCGGCGCAGCTCCTCGACCGCCTCGGCGCCGCCGGTCGGCAGGAACGACACCGATACGCGCAGTTGCGGGTCGAGCGGCAGGCCGTGCGCGTGGAGCGCATTGCAGTAGCCGCTGTAGCGCTGCGCTACCTCGGGCAGGTTGATATCGCCGAGGAAGGCGATGCGCCGGCGGCCGTTCCGGATCAGGTGTTCGGCAGCCTGGCGGCCGCCGCTGACGTTGTCGCTGCCGACGGTGGTGTAGAGCTGCTGCGGCAGCTGCGCGCCCCAGACCACGATCGGCACGCGCCGCGCGGCCAGCTGATTGAGCTGTTCGTGGTGGCGCCACTGGCCGATCAGGATCACGCCGATGACGCGGCCGGTGTCGAAGGGCGCGGCGGCGGCGTCGAGTTCAGCCGCGTCCACGCGCGAAATGAGCATGTCGAAGCCCTGCTCGGTCAGCGCATCGGCCAGCGCGCCCAGCATCGACAGGAAGAATGGATCGGACAGGTGCTGGCGCGTGTCGGAATCGTAGGGCACCACCACCGCCACGGTGCGGTTCTGCTTGAGCCGCAGGTTTTGCGCGCCGATATTGATGCTGTACTTGAGCGAACTGGCCAGGTCGAGGATGCGGTTGCGGGTTTCCTCGTTCACCAGCGGGCTGCGGTTGAGCGCGCGCGACACGGTCGCCGTCGACACGCCCGCCAGGCGCGCGATGTCGGCCATTTGCAGGCGTTTGCCGGCGGCGCCGGCCGGCCCGGCCTGATTGCTGTCGGTATCCTTCAACTTCTGCATTGCCGCTTACTGGGGCACGGTGTCTTTGAACGATGGCCGCTCCGACAGCTTGTCGTGCAATCTGGCCAGGTTGGGATAGTCGCCGCGCCAGTCGATCTCGGGGAAG
>CBFGOU010000422.1:0-4803 GCA_965650445.1 uncultured Oxalobacteraceae bacterium
GCGGCGGTGGCGCAAGGCCGTGCCGGTAACCCGCGCTACGGCGACATGAGTGCGTCCCTGGCCGCCTGCATTATCGACTGCGACTGCACCGGCGCGCGCGCGCAATGGGCGCATCTGGGCGACAGCCGCATCTACCTGTTCCGCCAGCAGCGCGTGCACGCGGTCACGCGCGACCACAGCCTTTCCCAGCAACTCGTCGATGCCGGGCTGGCGCGCGCCGACCAGCTGCGCGTCCACCCGCAGCGCAATATCCTGTTTGCCGCCATCGGCGCCGAAGGCGATACCGGCATGGCCCTGAGCGAAGCGGCCGCGTTGCTGCCGGGCGACGCCCTGCTGCTGTGCAGCGACGGCTTGTGGGAATGGGTGCTGGAAGACGACATGCTGGCCACGCTGGCGGCGAGCAGCGGCTGCGCGGACTGGCTGCGGGCGATGTGCGCGCTGGCCGATGCCGCCAACGCCCGCTCGGGCAAGGCGCGCGATAACTATTCGGCCTACGCCATTCAGGTGCTGGAGGCGCAGGCATGAGCATCGTCCCCGCCGGCTCGGAAAACTGCCTGCCGATCGGCACCCGCCTGTCGGACTTCGAGATCACCGGCGTGCTTGGCGAAGGCGGCTTCGGCATCGTCTATCTGGCGTTCGACCACGCGCTGCAGCGCACCGTCGCGATCAAGGAATACATGCCGGGCGTGCTGGCCGCGCGCGGCAGCGACCATAGCGTGGCGGTGCGCGCCGAACGCCATCAGGAGACCTTCAATGTCGGCCTGAAAAGCTTCATCAACGAAGCGCGCTTCCTGGCGCAGTTCGACCATCCGTCGCTGGTGAAGGTGTACCGCTACTGGGAAGAGAACCAGACCGCGTACACGGCCATGAAGTATTACGAAGGGCGCACCGTCAAGCAGATCGTGGGCGCGGCGCCGGCCAGCGTGACCGAGGCCTGGTGCCGCGCGCTGGTGCGCCAGATTCTCGAGGCGCTGGAGATGCTGTACACGATGAACATCGTGCACCGCGACGTTTCGCCCGACAATATCATCGTGCAGGACAATGGCGAGGCGGTGCTGCTCGACTTCGGCTCGGCGCGCCAGATCATCGGCGACCGCACGCGCGGTCTGACGGTGATCCTCAAGCCCGGCTACGCGCCGGTGGAACAGTATGCCGGCGACGCCTCGCTCGACCAGGGGCCGTACACCGACATATACGCGCTGTCGGCGGTGATCTACTTCGCCATCGTGGGCGAGCCGCCGGCCACCTCGATCGCGCGCATGGTCAAGGACCCGCTGATACCGCTGCGCGACCGCGCGCCGGAGGGCTTCGGCGACGCCTTCCTGTCGGCCATCGACCGCGGCCTGTCGGTGCTGGCGCACGACCGTCCGCAAACCATCGATGCCTTCCGCGCGCTGCTCGATATCCCGACCGTGAACGCCATGCCGGCGCGCCCGCCGCAACGGATCGCGACCGTCGAGCACGCGATCCAGACGGTGCGGGTGCGCCCTGCTGCCGCGGCGGCGGCGCTGGTGGCGATCGAGGTCACGGCGCCCACACGGCCACGCTGGCATGCGAAGGTGGCCGCGGCGACGCTGCTGGCGGCGATGCTGGGCGCGGCCTATGCGCTGCTGGGCAGCGCCGGCGACGTGCTCAAGCCCGCGCCCGCGCTACCCGCCGCGACGGTACGCCCTGCGCCGGCGCCGACGCCGCCGGTGCCGGCCGCGACCACGCCCGAGGCCGAACCGGCGCCGGCGCCCGAACCTGAACCCGAGCCGGCAGCGGTGAAGCCGCGCCCGGCGCCAGTGGCCACCGCCACCTACACGCTGGCGGTGCAGCCATGGGGCACCGTCTATGTGGATGGCAAGCAGCGCGGCGCCAGCCCGCCGCTGAAAAAGCTGGCCCTGCCGGCGGGCCGTCACAAGATCCGGATCGTCAACCCCAGCTTCCCCGATTACGCGACGCAGGTGAACGTGACGCCCGGCCAGGCTGGCGCCATCGCCCACGACTTCGCCGCATCGGCCAACAACTAAGTGATTGTCATGATTCGAATTCGCCTTTTCCTGTTAGCGTCCGCGGTTTTGCTGGGCGGGTGCGCATCCGCGCCTCCAGCGCAAGTGCCACCGCCACCACCGCCGGCGGCGCCGGCCCCGCCCGCCGGCCAGAGCATCCTCAACGACGGCATCGCCCTGTATAACAACGGCCAGTACAACGAAGCCATCAAGCGCCTCGCGGCGCCGGAGATTGCGGCCGCCGGCAAGGCGGCCCAGCTGGCTGCGCTCAAATACACCGCATTCAGCTACTGCGTCAGCAACCGCGCGACCCTGTGCCGGCAGCAGTTCGAGAAGGCCTTCAAGCTCGACCCGGCATTCGATCTGGCGCCAGGCGAATATGGGCACCCGCTGTGGGGTCCGCAGTTTGCAAGGGCAAAGAAGGCAAAATAAACCCCTGTCGTCGCCGCGTTCGCGCGGACGACAATCAAAAAAAACGCCGGCATCAGCCGGCGCTTTTTTATGACGAAGCAGGCGATCTTAGTTACGGATCACGCGCTTGTATTCGTTGGTGCGGGTGTCGATTTCGATCAGGTCGTCGGTGCTCACGAACAGCGGAACCTGCACCGTGTGTGCTTTCGATTCGATGGCGTTTTCCAGCTTGGCTTCCTTGAGCACGTTACCCGAGGTGTTGCCTTTGACGGCAGGCTCCGAGTACGCCACCTTGCGCACGATGGTGGTCGGCAGTTCAACCGAAATGGCCTTGCCGTCGTAGAACACGGCTTCGCATTCCATCCCGTCTTTCAGGTAATTCAGCGCGTCGCCCAGGTTCTCTTCTTCGATCTCGTACTGGTTGTACTCTTCATCCATGAAGACGTACAGCGGGTCGGCGAAGTACGAGTAGGTGACCGGCTTCTTGTCCAGCACTACCACGTCGAACTTGTCGTCGCCGCGGAACACGTTCTCCATCGGGCTGTTGGTCAGAAGATTTTTCATCTTCCACTTGTAGGTGAAGCCCGTGCGGCTCGAACCGTTGACGTCGGAACGCAACACGATCATTGGCTTGGCGTCGACCATAATGATGTTGCCAACACGAATCTCTTTTGCAGGTTTCATAGAAAGAATACGTAAAAGGGTTGCAGTAAAATCATCTGTCGCCCCAGGCGACATGCGCTGGCAGCTTACGTTTGATCGGTTAAAACACTAACCGGGCATTATACCCGAGTTTTCGCACGTCAACGACGCAGGGAAGCCGCAAATGCCAGCAAATTGCGGCTCATTTCGCCGTTCTGATCCATTTCGCATTGCCAGCCGGCGGCGTGGACGCGCAGGCGTTCCAGATCGGCATGCAAGGCTGACCACAGGCTGCTCCAGTCGGCATCCGCGCCCGCGCTGGCGCCGTTCCAGCGCAGCGCCGTGGCGCTCAGGCTATCGAAGCTGCCGGCATAGCGCCGCAGGAAGGCGCGCAGCTTTTTGTGATGCAGGTTTTCATCCTGCGGGTAGATGTGCCATATAAAAGGCCGCTGGGCCCACTGGGCGCGCACGAAGGAATCCTCGCCGCGCACGAAGTTCAGGTCGCAGGCCCACAGCAGCCGGTCGTAATCCGGCTGGGACACGAAGGGGATCACGCGCACGGTGAGCGCACCCTGGGTCGCGCCGTGCCGGAGAAAGGCTTCGACCGGCGCGCGCGCCACCCCCTCGGGCACCAGGCAGGTGACCGGTTCGGCGCCATCGCGCCAGGCCTCGAACAGCGCGCCGACCGGTGCGTGCGGATAACAGAACAACGATACCTTCAAGGCCGCCATGTCCTGCGCGTTCAGGCCCAGCCCGGCCAGGTAGGCCTGCTGCGCAAGCGCATCGGCCTGAAAAGCGCGGCGCTCGGCATCGAGCCCGGCTTCGCGCAGCAGCCCGCCGGTTTTCGCCGTGAAGCCGGGGAAGAAGAAATGCTTCACCAGCGGCAGGCGCGGATGGGTGGAGGGCAAGGTGTGGCAGCCTTCGACCCACTCCTCGGCGCTCAAGCCTTCCAGGTTCAGCCACACCGGCTTGGGCGTGCGCCGCGCCATGGCGCCGATGTAGCCCTCGGGAATATCGCAGCCGAAAAATTCGATCACGATGTCGGCAATGTCGGCCGGCTCGAACTGGCCGTCCTGGCCGCGCCAGTGACGCACGGTGACGCCTTCCTGGCGCTGCTCATCGGCATGCACGTCGAGCGGCGGCCAGATGCGCTGGAAACTGGCCAGGTCGTCGACCCAGAGCGTGACGGCCACGCCATGCTCGCGCCGCAGCTGGCGCGCCAGGCGCCAGCAAATGCCGATGTCGCCGTAGTTGTCGACCACCTTGCAGAAAATCGCCAGCGATGGCGCGCCGGTATTGGAATCTAGATCTGTCATCGCGCACATGATAGCCGATGGCAGCGGGCCCGGGTGTCGGCCACCGGAAATCGCGGTCAAACAAAGACCTTAAGTACTTAAACTATTTATCACCCCGCCCGGTCCAATCCCTACCAGTGTGCAGGGGCTTGCGCTTTCAACGGCGCGTGGCGCCGCCTGCGACAACTGGCATCGCGCCGCCTGCGCTGCGCATGAGCGCACGCAGGCACTGACAGCAACTTTCAACAGCAACAATAAGGAGAGTGAAATGAATGAATTTCAAACTGGTGGATATGGTGCAGGTATCAGTGGGCAGCAATATGCGCCACAAGGTTTCTTCGGCAGCATGTTGGGGGCGCCGCTGGGCGGTCTGATCGGGCGCGGCATCGGCGGCCTGTTGGGCAACCAGCAACTGGGCGGCCAGATCGGCAATTGGGCCGGCGGCATCGGCGGAACGCTGCTGC